>JBDNGR010000030.1:0-5925 GCA_041689165.1 Coxiellaceae bacterium | reverse complement strand
CGAGAAGTTGAGGCGTTCTGATTGAGCAAAAGGCAAGGAATAGTTGTTTTATTTTGAGCTTTTTGTGATTGAAGAACGCCTCAAATTCGACCTAAGGTGGAAGCCTAGGTTCGCATCTTGAGGTGCGAGAGGCACATATACTATTTCAGCTTTATATGGCAAGCATTAACCAGTATAATTTTTCATTTTTTTAGGTGAGAGCGTTAAAAATGACTACTATCAGTCAGTGGTGGATGTGGTTAATTTTTTTAAGTTTTGTCGGAATCATGCTGGCTGTTGACCTGTTCATGTGTGGCGGACGAAAAGCTCATCGTGTTTCAACGAAGGAGGCTCTAGCCTGGACAGGCATCTGGATTTTATTAGCCCTCGTCTTTAATTTTTTGCTATGGTGGTATTTGAACCACACGGCTTCGGCTAGTATTGCTACTGAAAAATCATTAGAGTTTTTTGCCGGTTATTTAATTGAGAAATCGCTCTCGGTTGATAATGTCTTCGTTTTCCTGATGATTTTTAGTTATTTTGCCGTTCCTATGCAATATCAACGTCGAGTTCTGCTATACGGAATTGTAAGTGCGATCATTATGCGCTTGGCCTTAATACTGATCGGCATCTGGCTGATTACCCATTTCCACTGGTTATTGTATATTTTTGGTTTGTTCTTGATTATCATGGCGGTCAAGATGTGTATCTTTGCCGATCAAGAACCAAGTTTAGATAAAAATCCGCTGCTGAAATGGATGCGTAATCATCTTAGGATTACGGATGGTTTTGAAGGAGAGCGCTTCTTCGTCAAGAAAGGAAAGCTTTGGTTTGTAACGCCGCTCTTTGTAGTTTTAATTCTGATTGAAGCTACCGATCTTATTTTTGCAGTAGATAGCATTCCAGCCGTCTTTGCTGTTACTAAAGATCCTTTTATAGTTTTTACATCTAATATTTTCGCGATGTTAGGTTTGCGAGCGCTGTATTTCCTATTTGCTAATCTAGCAGCACGTTTCCAATACTTAAAATATGGTTTGGCGATTATTTTGGCTTTTGTCGGTGCTAAATTATTGATCGCGCACTGGTATAAAATTCATATTGGACTAACACTGAGTTTTGTGGGAATAGTTTTATTGACGTCCATGCTTTTAAGTATGTATAAGTTTCCACTGCGCTTAACTAAGCAAAAAAAATAAATACGAGCTTAACCACGTGTTAGGATTGGGCTTAAGTAGACATGCGGATCTTTGATATTGCAGCATAACGGGCAGGGAGTCATCCGGCAATGACGATACTTCCGATAATATTTATTATCGGATATAAGCTGAACTGCAAGGAAGACAGAAAAACCCTACTGTGGATAGCATCAGAGAAATCCTTGGCGCGGGAAGCAAAAGCACCATTGCCCGCTTTCTGCGTGAATGGATCGTTAATGGATTGTGGAATAGCTGCAGAACAAGGCAGATATCTAGATAGAGCAATACCGGCTTGAATTCAATAATGAAACTGCACAACTGCAGCAACAGTTATCTCAAGCGGCACAGGTCAACGCTGCCGCCAGCGATAAATCGGTCTACCAAGCCCGGTATGAGCAACTAGCAAAAGCGCATGAGTCATTGACGGCAGAACATAAAACGCTTAAACAACAGAATACGGCAACTTAAGCAGATGCTGATAATGCTGCCATCTAAAAAAGTGTTGGGAAGCTTTGGTAATTAATTTAAAAAAAAGATGCCAATAATTTAAACAGAATATCTAGGTATAACGATGGACATATTAATTTACAACGAATTGAATATTTCTCACGTAAAAAAACAGTACGATAAAATTATTGATATGATTCGTCGAGACGACTTCTATTCTTCAGAAGTTAAAAAACTATCTGGAACTCCTTATTTTAGAGCCAAATTGGATTATACCAACCGGTTGCTTTTTAAAATTGTGACATTTAATTAAAAGAAATATGCTTTAATACTAGAAGTGATTCACAATCATGAATATGAAAAATCACGGTTTCTCAATGGTGCCAAAATTGATGAAAATAAGCTGGAACCCCTCAAAGAATACGATCTGGCTCAACAGGCGAATGACGTTGTTTATATTAATCAGGATAACCCCTGTTTTCATATTTTAGATAAAATTGTATCGTTTGATTCCATTCAGGAAGAAGTCTTTGATCTTCAACCTCCTCTGATTATTATTGGTTCTGCCGGCAGTGGCAAAACCATGCTAACGCTTGAGAAAATGAAAACCTGTCCAGGTGAAGTATTATATGTCACCGGATCGCCTTATTTGGTACAAAATGCACGTCAGTTGTATTATGCGAATCATTATTCCAATGAATCTCAAGAAATTGAATTTCTTTCCTATCGCGAATTATTAGAAACAATAAAGGTGCCAGAGGGGAAAGAAATTGACTTCCAATGCTTTTCACGCTGGTTAATGAAAATGAACGGTACACGGTATTTGCAGGATACCAATAAACTTTATGAGGAATTCAAAGGCGTCATAGCCGGAAACACCCTGGATAGAGCTTATCTTTCAAGAGAGCAATATATTCATTTGGGTGTTAAGCAATCGATATATAACGTTGATGAGCGAAATCAGGTTTATGACTTGTTTGAAAAATATGTCGTTTCATTAAAGAAAAATAAACTGTACGACACGAACCTGGTTTCTTATGATTATCTTGCACTTGCTAAAACGAAATATGATTTTATAGTGGTAGATGAAATCCAGGATTTTACACCGGTACAACTCTTTCTCATCTTAAAAACACTTAAATTCCAACAACAATTCATTTTATGTGGTGACTCCAATCAAATTGTACACCCAAATTTTTTCTCTTGGGGTAAAATAAAAAGCTTATTTCACAATCAATCAACAGATTATTCCGCTGACATTATCCGAATACTTAATAGAAACTATCGCAATGCACCTAGCGTAACAGCAATAGCCAATAAAATACTGAAAACAAAAAATGTACGCTTTGGTTCAATTGACAAAGAAAGTCATTATTTTTTAGAAAGCCAGAGCACTGCAAAAGGTGAAGTATATTGTCTAATTGAAAATGAATCTATACGAAATGAAATCAATAAAAAAACACATAAGTCTACTCGATTTGCTGTTATTGTTTTACGTGATGATTTAAAAGAAAAAGCCAGCCGTTATTTCCAAACTCCGCTTATTTTTTCTATCCATGAAGCAAAGGGATTAGAGTATGACAATGTAATACTTTATAACTTCATTTCCAGTGATGAGAAAAGGTTCAGAGACGTCGCTCAGGGAGTTAAACAAGATGATCTTGTTGGAGAATTAGTATACGGGAGAGTAAAAGATAAAACTGATCGTTCATTAGAAATATATAAGTTCTTTATTAATGCCTTATATGTCGCCATCACGCGCGCTATTAAGAATGTCTATTTTATTGAAAATTTAGAACAGCATCCACTACTGAGTTTACTTAAATTAAATCCCACAAGAGAATTTGTTGCTATTGAATGCCAGGAGTCATCTTTAGATGACTGGCAAAAGGAAGCACAGCGGTTGGAGATGCAAGGGAAGCAAGCACAAGCGGATACTATTCGTAACACTATCTTGCAAATTCAGAAGGTACCATGGCATATCATGACGCCAGAATATTTAATACAATTACAAGACAAGGCGTTAAACAAAGAGAGAAAAGACAAAGAAGCCAGGCTTTTATTGTTTGAATACGCTATGCATTATCATCAACCTAAATTTTTTGCCGAGCTGGCAAGTGTTGGGTTTGTGCCGGCATTAAAAGCCAAAAAAGATTATAATTTACTCGAACGTAAATATTTCATTGGCTACTCATCCATTAATACGACACCAGTGATGCGTCTGGTTTCACTTTATGGCGCCAATTTTCGCAATCCTTTTAATCAAACACCACTTATGACGGCATGCAGTTTTGGCAATAACACACTGGTTAAACAGCTAATTGAAAAAGGCGCAAATCCATATTTAACCGATAACATAGGTCGCAATGCTTATCAAATCGCATTACAAAAAGCCTTATTAGATAAGCGCTTCGCGCAAGAAAAACTAGCATCGCTTTATGAGTGTTTATCGCCTGACAATATCAGCTTGCAGGTGGATGGAAAGCTAATCAAGCTTGATGTAAACCGTATGGAATTTTTCTTAGTTAATGTCATGATTGCGATTGCACATCATAAACAACAATTCAATCATCGAACTTGGTCTTTTAAAGCAGATGATTTTCTTGAGCCATTAGCGCATTTCCCAGAAATAATCATGTCAGAACGGTATAAGAGACGAGCTTACCTATCCAGTATTTTGGCTAAGAATGAAATGAACAAGCGGGATATATATAATAAAAAGCTATTTTTACGCGTAAAACACGGACACTATATTCTGAACCCAGACTTGCTACTCAAATTTGAAGATGAGTGGATTAATATCTACAAGTTGCTAGATTTGGAGTCAATAAAAGAGGCCGCTATTTCATCAGATGAGATAAGCAACATAGCTGAAGACAATGCGCTGATTGAGAGTTAGTCATTATCTGCTGGTAACATTTATGAGGGTTGTACGCGCAACCCCTTATGGAACTGTCTTCTCGTCTTTTTAACTGTGTGGGTTGTTGCGCCCAAACTGTTGTATGTTCTGACTGTGATCGCGGCCAGATTTATTGCAGCATTTTTTGTTCGCAAACTGCCAGGCTTGCATCTCATCGAACAGCCGAAGAACGTTATCAACAATCGTTCAAAGGCCGAATGAATCATGCGTTACCATACTATCCTAAAATCGAATATTGATGAGCACTAGTCATATTTTAATAAAATGACTAGTGCCCCCTGCCCTACTAATGCCCTGCTCAAAAAAGCTGATTGAATAATTCACTAAGCAAAAAGTTAGAAGTTTCCATCAATTAACTTGTCGTGCTCGCTGCCCCATTTTTTTAAAACTAACAAAGAGCTTGGATGATGAAAAAAATGCTCGCCCCCTTATGTATAGCATTTTTTTTATTATTACTACCTGTACTCTATGCACAAAGTTTTGAAAACCCAGAAACTGATCATATGATTATCAAGAATGCTTCTAATAAGTGGGAAATTTTTGACGAATTGATTTACTAAAATTTTATAGATTAAGTTCGCATAGTCACTAGCTTGAATGACCAAATATGGCATCCTAATGGCGAGCGATGTGGTAAATTCCTAAAAACCTCACAGAAAGAGTACAAATGAAAAATCAGCCTCATATAGTAATTGTTGGCGGCGGTGTGGCAGGCTTGGAGCTTGCAACGCGCTTAGGTAATGATCTGGCTAAGAAAGATCAGGCTACTATTACCCTGGTTGATGCCAATTTAAGCTATATCTGGAAGCCCTTATGGCACGAGCTGGCGGTTGGTACTTTGTATTCGAATGAAGATGAACTTAATTATGTTGTGCACGCCTATAAACACAACTTTGAGTTTCAATGCGGCAAGCTGATTGGAATTGATCGTAAAAATAAAATGATCAACTTGGCTCCAGTTCATAATGAGAAGGGTCAGTGCATACTCCCCGAGCGTAGTTTGAACTATGACATCTTAGTCTTAGCTATAGGTAGTCAGAGCAATGATTTTAATATTCCTGGTGCTAGAGACTACTGCCATTTCTTAGATAGTCATCATGATTGCCAGCAATTGCACCGTGAATTAGTGAACAATTATCTTATGATTCAAGAGAAGCTTCTTCCTGAGCTAAAAGTTGTTATTGTGGGTGGCGGTGCGACTGGTGTGGAATTAGCTGCTGAACTACAGTCAGCCGTTCGCGAGGTATTGCGTTACAAGCATAATGATTCTAACGAAAATCAGGATGTAAAAATCACACTCGTCGAAAGTGCTCCTCGATTATTAGCAGGCCTATCCGAGGAAATCTCAGTCTCGGTGCAAAATAACCTAGAGAGTCGAGGCAT
>JBDNGR010000029.1:0-2642 GCA_041689165.1 Coxiellaceae bacterium | reverse complement strand
GCATTTGTGGCATGGTAAGACAGATACAGCGCTAATTTGTCAAACAGCGTGCAAAACTGACCCCTTTAGAGGGTAAAACAGCGTCCAAAATTGACCCCCCTGAGAGTGATAATCTACCCGCGAGATAATTAGCGGAGAAAAGGGGTGTTAATAGTGGAAACCATTGCAAAGATAAGGATTAGATTTCATGTCAAAGGGCAATCAATTAAGCAGATAACAAGAGAGCTTGGTTTATCGAGGAATACGGTTAGGAAAGCATTAAGAGAGGACAAAACAGCAAATACGTATGAACGAAGCCTGCAGATAGCCCCAAAGTTAGATGATTATAAAAAGCAACTAACGATCTGGTTAGAGGAAGATAATAAGCTGGTTAAAAATCAGCGTTGCAGCGCGCGTCGGTTGCATGAGCGGCTTAAGGAGCAAGGTTATGCGGGAGCTTATGACAGCATTCAGCGCTTTGTAAAGCAGTGGCAGTTAATGTCAGGTAAAGTTGGTTGTGCATTTATTCCTTTGCATTTTTCTCCTGGTGAGGCCTATCAGTTTGACTGGAGTCAAGAAACTGTTGAGCTTGGCGGTGTGGTTCAGACTATCAAAGTAGCCCATTTCCGTTTGTGTTATAGCCGCCTATCTTTTGTGATAGCTTATCCACGAGAAACGCAAGAGATGTTATTTGATGCCCATGCTGAGGCATTTGTATTTTTTGGTGGGATCCCATTACGTGGGATTTATGACAACATGAAAACGGCAGTGGATACTGTTTTCACGGGCAAAGAGCGTAAATTCAATCAGCGCTTCATCCAAATGCTTAGCCATTATTTAGTAGAGCCAACGGCCTGTACACCTGCGGCTGGCTGGGAAAAAGGACAAGTAGAGAACCAGGTTGGTAACATACGTGAATGGCTATTTGTTCCTAGGTTAACGTTTCCTGACCTAGAGCATTTGAATGCTCACCTATTGACCCGCTGCCTTGAGATAGCCCATAAGCGCAAGCACCCTGAAAAAAAAGACAGCACCATTATCCAGCTATTTGAAGAGGAAGAGCGTGCCTCACTTCGGCCGATGGTTCCCCCATTTGATGGATATGCACAGCGCTGCTGTAAGGTAAGCTCCACCTGTCTTGTAACCTTTGACCGTAACCGATATAGCGTGGAGTCTTGCTATGCCCACCATCCGGTCAATCTTAGAGCTTATGCAAGAAAAATTATTATCACGGTAAAGGATACAGTTGTAGGGGCTCATGAGAGGCAATTTGGTCGTGATAAAACCATGTTTATCCCATGGCACTACCTACCTTTATTAGAGCGAAAACCAGGTGCCTTGCGTAATGGCGCACCTTTTCATGATTGGGCTCTCCCCGCAGGATTGCAACAAATTCGTGAATTACTGATGAAGCAACCAGGCGGAGATAAGCAGTGCGTTGCTATTCTGCGAGCTATTTCACAGCATAGTTTGGACGCGGTTAATGTTGCCTGCGAGTTGGCGTTAACAGAGAAGGTGATCAGTGCAGATTACATTCTAAATATACTAGGCCGTCTCTACGAAACCCCAGTAGCTGCAAGCGTTCCAACGCCAGATAATTTAAAATTAAGCCAAGAGCCACACGCTGATTGTAGCCGTTATGATGTCCTCTTGCGAGGAGTCGCTCATGGCCTACATTGAAATTATCGCGGGGTTGCGTACCCTTAAGTTGCACGGTATGGCTGATGCGTTTATTGAACTGAGTCAGCAGGCAGGATTTAGCCAAATGACTAAAGAAGTAGTGGTTGACCAACTAACACAAGCCGAGCTATCTGATCGAAAAATACGTTCGATTAATTACCAAATGGGAATTGCTAAATTCCCTGTACCTCGAAATCTGGATGGGTTTAATTTTACTGAATCAGAGGTTAAAGAGGAGCAGATAAGGGGCTTATATGAGGGGCACTTTGTCGATGACAAACGCAATATTGTTTTGGTGGGTGGCACTGGAACCGGGAAAAGTCATCTAGCGATAGCTATTTCAAGTCAAGCCGTTCGAAATGGGCTTAAGGCACGGTTTTTCAATGTGGTTGATTTGGTCAATCAATTAGAACAAGAAAAAATGGCAGGTCGGGCGGGATATCTAGCGCAACGGCTTCGATTTGTTGATGTGGTTGTTCTTGATGAACTTGGATATCTACCTTTTTCACAGGCAGGCGGCGCGTTACTGTTCCACCTGATTAGTCAGTTGTATGAAAAAGTATCACTCATCGTAACAACAAATCTTAGTTTCGGTGAATGGGCTCAAGTTTTTGTTGATAAGAAAATGACCACGGCCATGCTAGATAGAGTGACTCATCACTGTGACATTATAGAAACTGGCAACGATAGTTACCGCTTTAAAACACGCAATTAATTAATCAAATAGAGTTTAATTTAAACGGCCGAGGGGGGTCAGTTTTGGACGCTGACGGGGGGTCAATTTTGCACGCTGTTTGACACCATGGATGGCTAAAATCAATCACGAGGTAGCGCGACCATCGTAATTCATTTAACAACAAAATTAATTGAGAAAAAAGTTGGATTAATCAGCTTAAATGATCCAATTGATACCTCGACTGCGCAAGGACGCATGGTATTTGGTATTTTTGCATCCCTTGCAGAATTTGAGCGTGAGTTAATTC
>JBDNGR010000028.1:0-1655 GCA_041689165.1 Coxiellaceae bacterium | reverse complement strand
TTTCGACCACCAAGGAACGATCAGCCAAAAAAACTCTTTCACCTGCTGAGCGCTCACTAGCTAGAGGATAAACTTCTCCTAAAGGAAATTTTCGTTGCTCTAGAATTTCCAACAAAACTCGACCTACCACGCCAGTCGCGCCCACTATAGCTACATTATAACTACTCTTCATCATCAGACCCTTGCTTTAAATATTAATGCATTATCAAGCAACACTAAGGCGAGCATCGCCTCCACAATGGGTACCGCACGGATTCCCACACAAACATCATGTCGACCTATCGTGATGACTTCTGTTTCTGCACCCTGTGTCGTCAAACTGCGTCCTGGCAGTCGAATACTGGAAGGTGGCTTGAATGCCACGCTGACTCGTAAATCCTGACCGCTTGAAATGCCGCCCAGAATACCACCGCTATGATTGGTGATAAATCCCTCTTGCGTCATTTCATCGCGATGTACACTAGAACGCTGTTCAACCACAGCAAAACCATCGCCAATCTCTACCGCTTTAGCCGCGTTAATCCCCATTAAAGCAGCGGCGATCTGCGCATTTAATTTGGCAAACACCGGTTCACCCCAACCAACGGGCACCCCAGTGACCACCGCATCAAGTCGCGCACCAATGCCATCACCGGCTCGGCGTAGCTCTGTTATCAAAGCTTCAAGTTCGCTTAATTGCTTGGAATCAGGAAAGTAAAAATCATTCTTATCAATCTCTGCAAAATCGATCTGTTCCGCTGTAATAGCACCGATCGCTTTTATATAAGCTTTAATCACAACACCATGGTGTTCACGCAACACTTTTTTAGCAATCGCACCGGCTGCCACCCGCATCGCGGTTTCGCGCGCAGACGAGCGACCACCACCACGATGATCGCGAATACCATATTTTTTAAAATAAGTGTAATCAGCATGACCAGGTCGAAACACTTCACGCAATTCAGCATAATCGCGTTCACGTGCATCCTCATTACGTATCAACAACGCAATCGGCGCACCCGTTGTTTTGCCTTCAAATACACCGGATAGAATTTCCACCCGATCTTTCTCTTGGCGTTGCGTCGTTACTTTTGATTGACCGGGCCGCCGCCGGTCTAATTCAACTTGAATATCTGTTTCTGTTAACTCAAGCCGTGGCGGACAGCCATCAACAATAGCCACCAAAGCCGGACCATGACTTTCACCCGCTGAAGTAATAGTGAATAATTTTCCGAAAGTGTTAGCAGACATATTTGACTATACTCTACATGTTTTTAAATCTTCGGCTGTTAGCAAGGATATTCCGTGATCACCGTGCTGTAAATCAAGCCAGGTAAAAGGAATATTTGGTAAGCGCTGCATAAGCGCTTCATCGGCATAGCCCACATCCATCACCAGAATTCCACGAGGCGATAACTGTAGTGCCGCTTGGCGCAAAATCTTCATGACTATTTTTAAACCATCCTCATCTGCTTCAAGTGCCATACGTGGTTCGTGCTGATATACCTCTCGCACCCCAAGATGCGAGTTGTAAGCTCCATCTTGAGGTCGCATTAGCCCGCTTCCTCAATCACAAAAGCTCGAAAGAGCCCAACTATTCCTTCGCTTTTGCTCAATCCTCATCGGGCTACTGCTCGCAAGCTGAAACTTAAAACTTCGCATCTTGAGGTGCGATG
>JBDNGR010000027.1:0-7104 GCA_041689165.1 Coxiellaceae bacterium | reverse complement strand
TGTGATTGAAAAACGCCTCAAATTCGACCTAAGGTGGAAGCCTAGGTTTGCATCTTGGGTTGCGATGGGTATATACCTCTCGTACTCCAAGCCGCGAGTTGTAAGCTTCATCTTGACGCCGCATTAGCCCGCTTCCTCAATCACAAAAGCTTGAAAGAGCGCAACCGCTATCGCAGGTATTATGGCTACAGTAGGCGTTAGTATGTTTCCATTTATTTTGCCTTCTTCCACAGATCCAGATTCCAGTTTGACAGTGTGGGATGCATCTTCTAGCCAATTAACTTTATTTATTATGTTAATTGCAACTCTGATTTTCTTACCCCTTATTTTAGCTTACACCCGTTGGGTATATTATGTGTTACGTGGCAAAGTCACTGTAGAAGAAGTACAGAATAATTGAGATAAACTGTATTAGGAGAGTTTTATGTGGTATTTCGCTTGGATTCTGGGAACAGCTTTGGCTTGTGCTCTGGCGATTTTGAATGCTGTATGGTTTGAGTTACGCGCTCACAAGTCAAACCAACTCGACTAGTTCTGAATATTCTTTTAGTTTTGCATCGGCAGTTAAAAGTCGCATTGATTCCGTGATAGCTTGGGCCACCAGTAAGCGATCAAAGGGGTCGCTATGTAACAAAGGAATTTTAGAAACATAAGCGGCGTGTCTAAAGCTAATAGGCAGTTCTTTAAAGTCGCAATTATTAAAATCTGTAAGGATCAGCTCAAGATCAGTTTCTAGCTTGCCAAGCTTTGCTTTGATTGATATTTCCAAAATTGAAGCACTGCTTAAATAAATTTCTCGTGCATCCACGATAAATTTCCTTGCTTGCTTAGAAAGTTGAGGGGCATCTGCAACCCACCATAAATAAATATGAGTATCTAGTAGTAGGCGCATTATTCTCCTTCGAAGGATTTTAAAATACTTTCAGGCAAGGGCGCATCAAAGTCGTCTGCAATCCAAATTTGGCCCTTGAGAGAGCCCGGCACTCTTATGGGTTTCTGGCTCTCATTGAGCGAGACAAGCTTTACCACCGGCTTTCCCGCTTTGGCTATAATCACTTCTTCTCCTTCAATAGCCCTATCGACTAGTTTAGAAAACTGGGTTTTGGCTTCGTGTATATTAATGGCTTTCATCTCTTTCCCTCCATCTGGACTAAGCTTAGTCTAGTCTAAGAGGGGCTGCTTTACCAACGATTACCACGATAAAGATTAAATTCCCGGTCTGCAATACCGGGTTGCTGCGAGGCTAATCAGCGAGCGAGTTGCTGAATTTAAGTTTGATATTAAGGCTTCTGAGTACTTTCAAAAGACTATTGAATTGCACAGTCTCTTTGCCTTTCTCTATATCAAAGATGACGGTTTTACCTAAACCCGCTTGCCCAGCCAGCTGTTTTTGGCTGAGGCCGGCACGCCTGCGAAAGTAACGGACAAGTTGGGCAATGGACTGATGTTCATTCATGTTACTGCTATAGCAGTAAATTTATGGATTGGCAAAGATCAGCCTATGTTACTGCTAAACTAGTATTTATAGGGCGGTCATGTTTTGAGCTGAGAGTTCGATTCTATGGTATCAATCTTCAGCTCAGTAGCCCTGCTCGCGACTATTCCCATGGTGGAGCTTAAGTTTGATGACTGATAGCAGAGGAAATTAGCTCGGAAGAAAATATCGATTTAGGAATCGTTAAACTACATCAGCTTTCTGACCAAGAAATTTTGATTCGGATTAAAATGGAAGTGAAGCAATATGAATTGATTACGGCCTTTCTCATTTTCTAGTGATGCGCTCGGACTATGTGCCATAGAATAGCGCTGTGACATTAATACCATCGGGTTATCTAATGTTACTATAACGATATCACTGTCAGTGGAATTCATAGAGAGAGTGGTTGCTAGTTTCCGTAAAGCAGTTTCTTTATCCGGTCAATGAGCGCGCTATGATTAGAATATTTTTGTTAAGTGAGGGAACTTAGTATGTGTAAAAGATACGCTCTAATGTGCCTATTTTTGGTGTTTAGTAATCTATGTTTTGCAGAGAGTTTTCAACTAGAGGTTGACAATCAGACAGATGATTTATTTAGAGTGCAGGCCAGTGACAATGCATATTATGCTGACTTAAAACCATATGAAACTGGTGCAAGTTATACGACTGATTGGATAGAGAATACCAGCGGCGCTAAAAGTTTTACTTTTCGCTTTATATCTATATCGGGTTTAGGTTATGAGGTTTACACCAGCGGCACGTATAATGGCGATACACCTAAGGTATTTTGTAAGCCGAGCAGTACGCATTATGAATGTCAGTTGACCTATTATAATGAATCAGCTGCTAAGTTAAGCATCCTGAGAGCAGATGATCCTAATTAATGCCTGTTAATACGCTACTTCTCCTGATATACCCATCGACCCTCGTGATGCGAGTTTAGTAATAAAAAATGCTTTGTTTGCTACTCAATCTATGTCTCGACGTGTAGTAGCTAGTGTTGCTGTTGCAGGTGCTGGGGTAGGTGTTTGGCCACACGCTTTTGTGTAATTTGGTTGGAAGACAAAGCTCGCTGATCGTGCCATTGACCCCAGTCTACTGAAGTTAAGCCGATTTACATTTAGGATTCTTAATTGCTAAGAAATTCGTTTTCTGCAAATCACTTTAGTCAGAGAGACTTTGTCTTCATAAAAACGATGCTAACATATAGGTGTGGGAAGTTTGTAAGCAATATCTCAGATCGATGTAAGAAAGTTTTTTTGTTTTCGAGTCGACTCGTATTTCTACTTAAAAAATTTTTTTTGTGTATGGGTATATACTTAACTCTAAGAACGACAGCTTCAACCTAGTAGCTTTTCTCGTTAGGATTCCAACTGCCGTTTGTAGGTTAAATTAGGATTAGCCCGCTTGTTCTAGATCAGCTTTGTCACCTTTTTCTTCAAGCCACACTTTCCGATCATTCGCTCTCTTTTTGGCGAGTAGCATATCCACCATTTTGTCCGTGTCATCTGCAGATTCGATCGTGAGTTGTACTAAGCGTCTTGATTCTGGCTTCATGGTGGTTTCACGCAATTGACTAGGATTCATTTCACCTAGGCCTTTAAAACGTTGAATATTAAGCGCACCTTTTTTATTGTCTTGTTTGGCTTTGGCAAGAATCTGATCTTTTTCTTTTTCATCTAAAGCATAAAAAACTTCTTTACCAATATCGATGCGAAATAACGGTGGCATGGCAACAAAGATATGACCTTCTGCAACTAGTTTTCTGAAGTGACGTAAAAATAAAGCGCATAACAAGGTAGCAATATGTAGCCCGTCCGAATCCGCATCCGCTAAAATACAAATTTTTCCATAGCGTAGACCACTGAGATCTTCTGAGCCTGGGTCAACCCCAATGGCCACAGCAATATCATGCACTTCTTGGGAAGCTAATACTTCGGAAGGAGATACTTCCCAAGTATTTAAAATCTTGCCACGCAATGGCATGATGGCTTGGAAATTACGGTCACGCGCTTGCTTGGCTGAGCCACCCGCTGAATCGCCTTCAACTAAGAATAATTCACTGTGTTCATCTTGATTAACGCAGTCTGCAAGCTTTCCGGGAAGTGCGGGGCCACTGGTTATCTTTTTACGTTCTACTTTACGACTGAGTTGTAAACGCTTTTGCGCATTACTGATGACCCATTCAGCCAAGCGTTTTGCTGTTTCGACTTGTTGGTTCAGCCATAAGCTAAAAGCATCTTTAGTTATGCCGGCAACGAGGGTTGTGCATTGATTAGAAGATAGGCGTTCTTTAGTTTGTCCAGCGAATTGTGGATCTTGCATTTTTAGAGATAACACGTAACTACAGTTATCCCAAATATCTTCAGCATTCAGTTTAACGCCGCGGGGCGTCAATTTATGCAAGTCGCAAAAATCGCGCATAGCTTCTAACAGACCACTACGGAAACCATTCACGTGTGTGCCACCTTGAATAGTCGGAATTAAGTTTACATAGCTTTCAGTAGTAGTTTCATTGTCTTCCGTTTGCCAAATAATAGCCCAATCAAGTTCATCAGTTTTTCCCGCTCGGTTGCTTACCCATGGTTCAGCAGGGATGGATTCTTTGCCTGCCACACAATCTTTGAGATAAGCTTTTAAACCTTCTTGGTAGCACCAAGTTTCGGTCTCACCACCTTCTTCAGTGAAGCTGATGCTCAAACCAGGACATAAGACAGCTTTCGCGCGTAACATGTATTTAAGCAGTGGAACGGAGAATTTAACATTGTCAAAATATTTTGCATCTGGCCAAAAATGTACTGAGGTACCGCTATGATTCTTGGGGCATTCACCGACGACTTGCAGTTTAGAATCAGGATTGCCATCCTTGAAACTCATTTGCATAATCTTGCCGCTTTTTTTGACCTGAACAAGTAGTTTGGTAGAAAGCGCGTTAACGACAGAAATACCTACGCCGTGCAAACCGCCGGAAAATTTATAACTCTTATTAGAAAATTTAGCACCGGCGTGTAGACGAGTAAGGATCAATTCTACCCCACTGACTTTTTCTTCGGGGTGAATATCGGTAGGCATGCCACGGCCATCATCAATGACTTCTAGTGAACCATCTTTATAGTGCATAACTTGAATTCGGCTCGCGTAGCCAGAGATTGCTTCATCTACACTGTTGTCAATGGCTTCACGTGCCAAATGATTGGGGCGTGCAGTATCGGTATACATACCCGGACGACGACGAACAGGGTCGAGACCACTAAGGACTTCGATTGATTCTGCAGAATAATTAGAGGGGGATTTTGATCGGCTCATGGCTACGGCTGACTATCGCTCAATTGTTGACTAATCTTTTTAAGATTATCGTTAACTCGAAAAATAACGATCATCATTTCACAGAGCACCCGTAGGAGCAAGGGGCCCAAGATTAAAATTTGCAGACCAATGGAAAATTTATGGTGGATGAATATGACATAGAGCCCTGCGAATACAGCAAAAATAGTGCCTAGCCAAAAAATGATTTGGAGCAATGTTGGTGTCATCATGCTGCGAAAACAGAGGAAGTCTTTCATTACGGTCATCCCTTTCAAAAATATGTTATTGTTCCCTTTCTTTAGCTATCGCAACTCGAGTTTCGATAGGTACCTCGATAGACTTGCATAAGTGTATCTTAATCAATCTGGGTAGGCTAGTTGATGCGTTATCTGTATAGCTTGATTTTGAGTTTAGCTCTACCTTTTTTATTTGTACGACTCTGGTGGCGTTCACGACATAATAATGATTATCGTAAGCGATGGAATGAACGTTTAGGCTCATTTCCACATGCTATTCCGAGCGGTGGAATTTGGCTACATGCGGTTTCATTAGGTGAGGCAATTGCAGCGACGCCTTTGATTAAAATACTCTTGGTTGATTATCCAAATATACCCATCATTGTGACTAGCATGACACCGACCGGGTCTGCTTATATTAATTCGCACTTCAAAGATCGAGTATTCCATAGTTATCTTCCATTTGATCTAAGCTTTTTAGTGAAACGCTTCTTGAGAAAAGCTAAGCCGAAACTGGGCATTATCATGGAAACGGAACTATGGCCGAATTTGATTCATTGCGCTCGAGCACAACACATTCTCTTAATATTCGCCAATGCACGTTTATCGGCGCAGTCTGCCAAAGGCTATAGGCGAATTAAATTTTTGATTGAACCTGTGCTTAATAGTTTCACCCAAGTGTTAGCGCAATCTCAGGCAGATGGACAGCGCTTTTTGGACTTAGGGTTGCAGCAAGATAAGTTGGTGATTGTTGGAAATATAAAATTTGATCTTGAAATCAGTCCTGATTTGAATATACAGGCGCAAAGCTTTAGGGATCAATTCAAAAATCGAATTGTCTGGGTTGCGGCCAGTACGCATGAGGGTGAAGAAGAGATATTGCTGAAAGCATTTGCTAATTTGCAGAATAGCTATCCAGATTTATTATTAGTGATCGTGCCGCGGCATGCGGATCGTTTCGCGCGAGTGGCTGATCTTTGCAAACAAGCTGAGTTTAAATTCGTGCGCCGAAGTTTAGATGAAAGAGTGAGCTCTGATACAGCTATTTATTTAGCCGATAGTTTTGGTGAGATGATGTTGCTATACGCCGCAGCTGATTTTGTATTTGTAGGCGGGAGCTTAGTGCCGCATGGCGGGCAAAATCTGCTTCAGCCAGCAGCGCTAGCTTTAGCAATTCTCACAGGCCCTGAGCTACATAATTTTAAACAGGTTAGTGAACTACTCTTGGAAAAGAATGCTCTGAAAATAGTGCATGAGGCTAATCAACTCAGTGAGGCTATTAGGCAATTTATTGTTTATCCTGAACAAGCTCAGGCAATGGGATTACGTGCTTTAGGAGTCGTAGATGACAATCGAGGTGCTTTGAAGAAACAGGTGGCTGTAATATCAGAGGTGCTAAAGCTCAAGCTATAGGGACTTGCGTGTAAGCTTAGCGAGTAGCTTGTACAGTTACGAGAGCGCGGTGGTTTGCCCAGCAGAGTGGGATAAATTAAATTGATTCTGCTATTTAGGAAGACAGTAGCAAAAAAATCAAATTCTATCCCGGTTAAAAGATTCATCAGCACAATACTCAGTAAAAGCGGCTATCTTTGTGAATCCAAGAAAATCAAACGTTTCCTGCTTGATCTCTTGCCGTTGTTGGCGCTTTGAAAACTTAACAAGTTTCGTTTTGTCGTCATTCATCTTCAACCCGTACTTAGCCAAAGGTTTACACAAGGCTATTTTGATGCGTTCGGCGTCTCTGTTGTACTGGCAGAAAATCACCATGTAGTCTGCGTACCTGAACATTTTGACTTCCCCCTGCGCAGTGCTTTTTAACCGTTGTTTCTATCCATTTATCGATGACTTCATGCGCAAAGATGTTCGCAATGACGGGGCTACATGCGGAGCCTTGAACTACCCCTTCATCACTCAGAATCAGCGCTCCATTAACCCGCAATCCTGATTTAAACATTCGAATCAAGTATCGTAATATTTTGGGTCACTTATCTTTTCTTTGATCATTGAAATCACGCTATCTTGGGGTATATACCCATCGCACCTCAAGATGCGAAGTTTTAAGTTTCAGCTTGCGAGCAGTAGCCC
>JBDNGR010000026.1:0-1162 GCA_041689165.1 Coxiellaceae bacterium | reverse complement strand
GGCAGGCAATCCGTTCCTCGCGCATGTACTGCTGCAAAAAGGCAACCGTAGACTTAACGTCCTCACTATTCTGCTCCACACCTGCCACATCCGCACCCAAGACCAGGCCGGTAAAAAGGGTAGTGCCACCGCCGGCTAATGGATCAAAGAGGCGCAGCCCGCGCCAGGGTTGATCGGCAAAACTGCTGCTAAAGCGGGCGATGTTGCACAAGAAATGGGTAAAGAGTTCATTCGTCTTGCCCCGATAGCGGCGCGTCTCGATCAGTTCCGGCGAAATGGTGGGTTGAAAATGTGTTTCCAGCGGACGCAGCCACGGACCCTCGAGTTCGTCCAAGCGCTCGTGGTAGACAAAGAAGGCACTTGTCATCGCCAGCATGCTTAGCTCATGGCGATTGGCTTCATCAAGTTCGACGGACAAATCGAAACGCAAATAGGCCTGCCCACCCAGGGTCACAGGTGTTATATGGCTGATCTGCTGACCCAGGGGACTAAGCTGCAATTCGGGTATGGCCAGATCGTTGACGAGCGTTGCATATTGGGTGCTGCGTTGGGGCGCAATTTGGGCGAGTAGCGTGATCATAAATTATCCAGTCGATTGACAAAGCATCAGGTTTGAGGTATAGTAATCACATTCACCCTATGGGTGAATCAATTCTGTTAACTGCAAAACGGAGCCATTTGGTGCGCTTTGCCTTCAAAAGTAAAAAGTTGACATCACTTTACACGGATCGCACTGATGCACACAAATATCCAGTTGAAGTAGTAGATGCATTTTTTAGGCTAATGGCTCTGATTCATAATGCAACCGATGAGCGTGATCTGTGCGCGCTACGTAGCCTCAACTACGAGGCCTTGAAGGGCAACCGTAGCCATCAAAATTCATTACGCCTCAATAAGCAATGGCGCCTGATCATAGAGCGCCACCTGGATGAAAACGGGCGCATCTTGTGGGTGATTGACACTGAGGATTATCACTGAGAGGAAGATTAACCGTGCTTCAAGACACCATACAGCAAGACACCATGCTTCAAGACAATGACTTGATTCCTGCCTATGTGCCGCCACCAGGCGAGATTTTGAAGCTAGAACTTAAGGCACGCGGCTGGACCCAACATGAATTTGCAGCCATTATTGGTAAACCACCTCAAGCTGTTAGCGAAAT
>JBDNGR010000025.1:0-3937 GCA_041689165.1 Coxiellaceae bacterium | reverse complement strand
CTTTGCTGAAATTGTATATGTACCATCTACTAAGTATTTGCTGCGCTAATAATTAATTCTCCTCTCTGTAAGCTTGAAGCTGAGATGTTAAAAACATCTTGTTTTTAAACTTAATGAAGGAGATTAGCTATGGGAAAAGAACCTAGTGTGGAAATTTTGGCGGTATTATCTCAGAAAAAACCTGGAATTGAGTCTAAGCCAGAACACAGTAATGCGGCTGACTTTTATCGGGCAACAAGGGCATTTGCTGATGAAGCGGAGCAAGAAGCTGCGTTAGAGCAAAGCGAGTTTAATATGATGACCCCTATAATTTAGACCAAAAATTTACTGTAAGATAGGGAGTCCTGGTTGATGGGCAATCAATCTTAAGGGGTTTGATTATGAAAAAGACATATAGTCCAGGGCTGAAGTTTAAAGTTGCGTTAGCAGCACTGACTGGGCAGCCTATTATTGATATTTGTAATCAGTATGAGGTAGATGATGGCCTAGTACATAAATGGAAGAAAGAGCTTAAAGAGCGAGGCTCAGATGTATTTAGTCAAAAGCGACAGATTAAGGATGCAACGAAGGAGCTTGAGGTTTCAAAGCTATACCAGCGCATTGGTCAGCTGTCGACCGAGGTTGAGTTTTTAAAAAAAGTTGTCGGGGATTGAGTATGACAGAGCGTAAAGGGTTCATTGACCCAGCTCATCCTCTGAGTATTCGAATGCAATGCGATTTAATGGCAGTTTGCCGGACAAGCCTATATTACAAGCCTATTGAAAAAGTAGATGATTTAAGGCTTTTAAACCTGATCCGTGAAATATGGCAAAAGCATCAACTTTACGGTTATCGTAAAATAACAGTGGTGCTGAAGGTCGAGTATCAAGAAGCGGTAAATAGTAAGCGTGTACAGAGATTAATGGGTATTGGAGGAATTCAAGCGATTTATCCTAAACGTAATTTAAGCAAGAAGCGTCAAGGAGATGCAATCAGGCCCTATTTGCTCAGAGGGCTTAAGATTACTGTGATCAATCAGGTTTGGATGGTAGACATAACCTATTGTGCGCCCAGACTCTGAAACCAAAAGGACTTGGTAAACAGAGCAAGAGTAAAGATGGAATGCATTATCCTTTTCTAAGGAGAAAAAAAAAAGAGGATGATTGTTATTAGTTACTTAATAGCAAAGCCTAAACGGCAGTGATCTGTGGCACATTCACAGAGTGATGTAGCCCGTGGATAACGGGGATTGAAGCGAAGTCGTTACGCTAAGATGATCCTCTAGGCTGAGTATAAGAAGGTTGAGGAACACGAACTGATTAACCCGCATCTGAGGGTTGAAATGTCACCACAACCTACACGGCTTAATAGGTTGTATATGAATTGCATGTGAGAAATGTATGCGAAACATGCACAAATGCTAACAAATAAGTATGTTGATTAGCAGGGATTGTGAGCAGAGAGTAACTAACTCACAAATTCATATCGACTTGCAGAACGCAAGGGAAAAGACTGCGATCAGCAACCTAACTTATACGCATTAAGTCCATCTTTATAAACTGGGGAAGGTCTATTGGGTGTTAACGGAAGTGTGGCTCCATATCCCAATAGACTGACGGAGTTCTCGTAGTAATCGGAGGTGAGGAAAGCTCATCACAAGGTGAAGGGGAACAGTTTAAGAAATTTGTCAAACAAATTATCTGACCTAATGGGGTGAAGACCTTTGATAATCAGTGAAATGCAAAACAAATTAGCAACGTGGTCAAGTGACGATAAAACACGACGTTTTAATCGATTACTTCGACTCATTACCAATCGTGTTTGGTTACAAGAAGCTGCAAGAATAACGCTGTCATCACGTGGTGCAAGAACTTCTGGCATTGATGGTATAGATAAGGAATGTTATCTCCCTCAATTATCAGAGCGTTTAGAAATGATACGGAACCAACTTCTATTGGGCACGTACCAACCACAAGCTGCCAGACGTATTTATATTCCCAAAGCTGACGGTAAACAAAGGCCGCTCGGTATCCCGACATTAGACGATCGAATAGTACAACGTGCATTACTGATGGCTCTAGAACCCATATGGGAAAGCGATTTTCATCAACTTTCCTATGGCTTTAGACCAGAGCGTAGTGTGCATCATGCCATTCGAACCGTTAAATTCCAGCTCCAAGACGGTGCAAAAGGAAGTGAGGTAGGACGATGGGTAATTGAAGGTGACTTATCAAATTATTTTGATACGGTACATCATAAAATACTCATGAAATGTTTACGCAAAAGGATAAGCGATAAGCGCCTGCTTGCTCTTGTATGGCGATTTATTAAAAGTGGGCACATTGATAAGAATTTATTCTGTGCGGCTCACCAAGGTGTTCCTCAGGGTGGTGTACTATCACCGCTCCTATCTAACATTGTGCTGAATGAATTTGACACATGGTTAGAAAAGAAACACCTCAATAAGAAAGCCAGGAAAGATCGTTGGTCTTGGAATTTTGGAATAAAACAAAAGCGACCCATTGCTATTAAGGAAAATCGGCAATGGAAACCTGCTGTCGCTTACTGCAGGTACGCTGATGATTTTGTTTTAATAATAAAAGGAACCCAGCGGCATGCCGAACTCGTACGAGAAGAATGTCGAGCATTTTTAGAAGAGGAATTATGCCTAACACTTAATATAAATAAAACACGCGTCACCCATGTGGATGACAGTTTTAACTTTTTAGGACATCGACTTGTTCGCAAACGAGGGCCGCGCAATACAATGCGGCCGGTAACAAGCATACCCAAGAATAAATATCGTGGCTTTGCAAGGGAGCTCACGAAAATATTGTCGGGTAATTATAGCGAAAATAAAATTGAACTGGTAAAGAATCTAAATAGGAAAATTATAGGGTGGACTGGCTTCTACCGACACACAGACTACACAGCTTATGTGTACAATAAACTTGATAGAATTTTATTTTGGAAACTTGGGCATTGGCTAGGAACCAAATACAAAACATCGATCAAGCAGCGTGCCGCAAGGGGCATTCGCAGACCAGGTGCATTACAGACCAAAACATGGATAGTAGAGGGATTAAATGGACGTGGTTGTTTTGAGCGAATAGCTCTACTGAGATTTGTTACCAGCAATAAGCGTCAATTTAGATGGCGGAGCCCTGAAACTAATCCTTATATCAAACGTGAGGAAGAAAGAAGCACGGTCACATCACGCTATAAAGAAGTTGCAATGGCTCTTAGCTATTCTTAAATGGAAAGCTGTATGCGCTGAGAGGTGCACGTACAGTTTGGGGAGGAGATGCAGGGAAATAGTTAGACTACGCCCTGTGTCTTACTCTACTAAAGCTCGGTTCACGCTTCGTGTATTTGGTTGCGTTTATTGATGTGTATAGCCGATATGTTGTGGGTTGGCAATTATCATACGATTTGGATACTGACAATTCATTGGAAGCACTGCGCTTAGGCCTAATGAGAGGCACGCCCGCCATTATTAACAGCGACCAGGGGTGCCAGTATACAAGCGAACAATGGACCTCTACATTGACGCAACTGGGGATACGTATCAGCCATGATGGGGTTGGAAGATGGGCAGATAATATTTACATTGAGCGATTTTGGCGTAGTATCAAATATGAAGCTATTTTTTTAAACGAATGTGATGATTATGCTCAGCTGTATATGGCGGTTAGCACCTACATTGGTTTGTATAATTATCAAAGACCGCATCAGGCATTGAAGTATAAGACGCCGGATGCAATTTATAATAAGGGCTTTTGCTTGGGGCTTAGCCTCAGCGTAAAGAAAAGGAAGTTACTAAACTAGTATTGCCTACTGATTAAAAAAAGACTCTCTATCTTTTTACTAAAAATTAGTCTAGACAATGGGGGTCAGTATAAACAAGGGCATTTGCTGATGAAGCGGAGCAAGAAGCTGCGTTAGAGCAAAGCGAGTT
>JBDNGR010000024.1:0-3614 GCA_041689165.1 Coxiellaceae bacterium | reverse complement strand
TCAGAATCCCCGAGTAGCGCCAGGAGTGCGTCAATTACGGCTCTATCGCCTCGCTCAGCCAATAGGCCTAAGGCTTCAGCGACAGCTCTTCTTACACCCCAGTCAGAATCCCCGAGTCGCGCGATCTCCATTTTAACAAGCGGACTTAGTACGCCGCTGCTGCTCAGCTTAGGATAGACTTTTACCGCCCGCGCTAGCTGTAGTCGGGTTTCGCGGTGTTTTATTTGGGGTAGTTTTTCACTGAATTCTTTAAGCCAGGCTTGAGCAAAACTAAAGTCCGCTGGTTGTTGGGTCTCATTAATGAGCCTTAAAAATAAGATCCGTTCCCGTATGCCCACTAAATCACGCGGCTCTGCTAAGAGCTGAGTGAAGAACTGATTGAGGTATGACACCCTGTACACCTTGTGTTCTTGAGCTAATAGGCCACTGATAAAGCTTAAGACAATTTCATAGCGTGGGTGATATTTATGGTTGTTGAGCGTTTTGCTGACTTCTTCATAAAAAAATATATTATCTTTAGTGGCGCCGGCTTTTAAAACCTCAGCGATAAAATAAGCACAGAAATATTCCTGGAAGGTCAGATGTACAAAATAATAATCGCAGTGGGTTTTACGAGAATCATGGGATTTATCCGTGGGTTTCAATACCCCCCACTTTAAGCTTTCGCTAAAAGCACTTTCCTCGAAAATTAAGCTTAGATTTCTCGCCACTTTAGAAGGCACAAAAACCAATTGGTTTTGTTTGAAGCTTGCATAGGCCAACTGACCTAGTTGCAGAGCAATCGCCTTATGTTCAGCGGCTGTTTTGCCTTTAAGATAATGATCTTGCAAACCTTGGATGATTTTGCCATAAAGTTCTGTCATGGTGCCAATACTGAAACCACTCGTACTTTTATGCGATTCCCAAGCAATGCAAATGAGTTCAAGCATGATGGGAATATGAGCGAGGGTATAAATACCCAAATCGGCTTTGATAAAGTGAGTTAAGCGTTCTGCATGAGAAGCTGTTGTGTCTACACCACGAGCCACTTCAGCTAAGCCAGTGGCAGGACGCGCACCCGCTCCGGCAACCGCGGCTGCAGTGCCAAAATAGCGCTCAATATACTTTTCGACTTCGGCATCTTGAAAGCCGAGGATTTCAAGTTTTTTATCGAATTTAATACTGTGATCATAATAAGGTCGTGAGGTGAGAATGTAGTGCCGTGCTTCCCCAAGAATTTCGCTGAGTTCTTTTTTAAGTTCCGGATTAAAAGCTTGGGTGACTTCGTCATAACCATCAATCAGCCACAAGAGCTGATCATTGTGTTTTTGTAATAATTCTCTGATGGCCATGGAAGGAACATTCAGCTCTTTGAAGTAGCGTTTATTTAAAAAGCGATATAGGGGTTGCTTGGTATTGTGCCAAGTACGTAGTGGTAACCAAATAACCAGCTGATAGCCACTCATGCCGGAAATCTCAGGCGCAAATCGAGTCTCTGCACTAGCGGCTACACCCACTCCTGCAGCGGCTACACCGGCAGGTTCCGCCCAGTCATAACACAAACGGCGTAAGAAAGTGGTTTTGCCTACGCCGGGCTTACCTAAAACCATCACCTGGTGCTGCCCTTTTTCACCGCGGGTTTTACTCATCAGTTCCTTGTAGTCAATCGGCTCTTTCGCGGCTTGGATTTCTTCAAAGGATTTGAGTGCCGCTTGAGCTTTCATCGCCAGCACATCCGTCTCTTCTCGGCCAACACCACCATGAGCTGAAGTTTCGGCTCCAGCTGTTGCACTCGTGGCAGCATCTTTTAAGTGCTGCTCTTTTTTAAGTTGTTCTTCTTCTTTGACTAAACTTAAATTAATAAAGCTGCGGACAATTTCATTGCGGCAGTCTTTTTCCGTAGCAAATAGACGCTCAATATGACTGCAGTCTTTTAAGTAATGAGCTCTTAAGCGTGCAGATAAGTCAGCAATGCTCACGCTGTTTGTATGGCTCAGACGCGCTGCTAAAATTGTTTCCTGCAACTCCTCCAGCTGATAAAGCAGCGCATCATCCACCCGTCCCGAGCGCTCCATCTGGGCAGATAGCTCACGGAATGTGTCGTGATCTACTGTTCCTTGCGCAACCAGTTCTTTTTGTTGCTGGCTGAGTTTTTCAAGCTGCGCTGCATTCTGTTTTAACTCGGCTTCCACTAAGCTGACTTTACTGTTGTGATAACCCGAGAGAAAGCTCGCAAAATTGAGCAGCACTAGGTTAGGATGTTTAAACAGCATTTGCTGTATCGCAATTCGGTAAGATAAGAGATGCCCAGCATAGTCAGTACGGAGCTTTAGAAAACGTTTATGCCCGTATTGGCAGATTTCGTAGCTTTGCAAAAGCAGGACTTCTTCATCGGATAAATCATAGCTTTTGGCAAAGCCGCGCTGCAGTTCAGTGGCCACTTCGGTGTTACTGATGTGTTTGTAATAACGGCGTAATAAAGCTTGAGTGGTGTGGTCAAAGTGAATGAAGGCCAGCTCTTGCGTGTTTCCACTGGTGGCACTGTAGTGGCTCTTAATGGCGAGATCCAATTGATTGGCAAGTTCTGTGAGCGCTGGGCGGTGATCTTCGGCGGCGGCGAGTCTTCTAAAGTTTTGTAGGGCTGCACCACCGATAAATTGTTCAAACCAGGTAGCTTCGGTACGATAACCTAAGCTCTCTTTGATAGAGCTTGATAACTGTTGTAACAGTCTAAAAGGTAATTTGATGGTATCGGTTAATAAGCCCTCAATCGTTGTTAGCTCAGCGAATTGACTGTAATCAGCCGCGGGCCAGTCTGTCATGCGGCGTAATTGCTCAGCCGGGATTTCGCCACTCAGAGAATCAAAAGCTGGCAGAATGTGCTCTACAATGGAATGGCTGCTCACTAAAGAAAAACTGATAGCTGTTCTTTGTGGTACATGATACAGCGAGCCGGTGTGACGACCGAAAGTATTCACTAAATTGGGCATCGCACAATAGTTAATGATATTCAAGCTGCCGATATCAATACTGTCGTGCTCACTGACGAGTTCAGAAGACATGACGTCCATTAAAGGGGCGGCCCCCGGACTATCAAACACCACGGCACTCATCATGGGGTAAAAAGTATCCTTAAACTCATAGCGTTGAGCCCAAAAAGTACAGAGTTGCGCTAAGAAGCCCCCTAAGGAATGGCCTGTAGTAGAGAGACGATAGCCTTTACGCCGTGCGGCTAAGACTGTTTTGTGTGCTAAAAGATCAAGTGCCGAGCGCACAAAGGAACCTGGTTTAGCCAATAGGACAGCTTCAATATCCGTCATCACCGAAGCAAAATTTTGCGTACCGCGATGCGCTATAACCACTTGTTTTTTACGTTCATTGACGAAAATCCCACCGACATAGCCATTAGCTGGAGTGACCAATTCTCGTAAGTCCCAACCGAGATTATAAAGTTCGGCTTGCACTGCATGACTCGCCGCAAGTCGACCCACTATCAAATCATCACGATCAATGGCTATCGACAATAAGGCATAATCACGTGAAGTGGGCGGTGGCGGTAAAACAGCTTTAGAGGTACCGCTATGCGTTTCAGGTCGCAGACTGCTGAGTATCAGTAGCGCAGGACTAGTCGTAGC
>JBDNGR010000023.1:0-1701 GCA_041689165.1 Coxiellaceae bacterium | reverse complement strand
TGCAAAGCCTGCTCTTGCAGACTTTTAATACGTTGTTCGAGGCGCGCAATTTCAGCACCTAGACCGTAATAGCGTTTTTGCACTTCATTTTGTGCATCCATGGCTTCAGCTTGATCTAAGCGAGCTTTTTCAGTATTAGTTTCAAGTTGGCGTTGTGCCGCGATATGCTCTTCTTGGCGAGTTTCAGTGCTTAATAGTGCATAATCTTTATGCTCTAATTCTTCAGAATGTTCACGCCATTGCAAGGCGCGTAATTGAGCACTTAAAATTCGTTCTTCTTCTTTTAATACGTGGTAGCGTTCAGCCGCACTGGCTTGGCGTTTTAAATGGTTTAATTGTTTATTTAATTCTTCGCAGACATCATTCACGCGATCAAGATTTTCTTCGGTATGCCGCATGCGGGTTTCAGTTTCACGACGCCGCTCTTTGTACCTAGAAATACCAGCGGCCTCTTCAATGTAAACTCGCAAATCTTCAGGCTTTGCCTCAATCAAACGCGACACCATACCTTGCTCAATAATGGCGTAACTGCGAGGACCTAAGCCCGTGCCCAAGAAAATATCAATGATGTCTTTACGACGGCAAGAAGTGCCATTGAGGTAGTAATCGGATATGCCGTCACGAGTAAGCTCGCGTCGAATAGCCAATTCAGAGTACTTGGCGAATTCGCCACCTGATTTACCATCGCTGTTATCAAAAACCAATTCAACAGCGGCCTTAGCTACCGGCTTACGGCTAGTGGTTCCATTAAAGATCACGTCCGACATGGATTGGCCGCGCAGCTGCTTAGCTGAGCTTTCGCCGATTACCCAGCGGATAGCGTCTACCACATTGGATTTGCCACAGCCGTTCGGGCCAACAATGGCATTCATATTACTGCGGATGGGGAAAGTGGTCGCGTCTACAAATGATTTAAAACCGACTAATTTAATAGTTTTCAAGTACATGAGAGGAGTAGTTCCTGTTTATAATTAGGACCTGCTTAGCGTTACTTTCACGGTTGCAAAGAAGGCATCAAGTGGCTGAATTTAAGCAAGGTTTCGTTGAATAGTCTAACTATCCCACTTCAAACTCGATTAAAATTGCCCTTAAACATCTCTATTTATGCTGCGCAAAAGCAAGTATAAACAACCCCTGCCAATATCCCTATTATCGGGCCGTACGAACTGCCCGCAGTATACCTGAAGACTGGGGCGAGAGAAAAGCAGAAGTCTTTACTTTGTAGGATCGTTGGTCTTAAGCTAGCTCCTCTATGGCCAAACCAAGATAATATGAGCTTGCAAGACGATTTAGCTCCCAACTCTTTTTTAAAATCAATAGTGCTCAAGTGTAGCTTCCGTTAGAATCCCACCCACGTCCCGGTGGCGCAGATGGATAGCGCGATCCCCTCCTAAGGGATAGGTCAGAGGTTCGAATCCTCTTCGGGACGCCATATTTATCAATCAGTTATCGAAATACACCCTTGCGAATTCAGAGTTACAGGGTGCTGACAGAGTGCAAATTGAATGTGTCAGAATGGTTGGAAATATAAAATCATAGCTTTCAGTAATAGTGTGAAACAACTTAATTGCATTCTCTTGCTCTTATTAACCTTCCCCGCGCAAGCTGTGACCTGTCATCCAAAAATAAACAACCAGCTTCCGCAATATATCATCGGTTATGGAAGCCTCATTGATGAGCAATCAAAAAATAGAACTGATC
>JBDNGR010000022.1:0-3223 GCA_041689165.1 Coxiellaceae bacterium | reverse complement strand
GCTGACCACTTGTTTGGTGTGACCATGCAAGAACCCGGCGTTTCAAGAGTTGTTTCAGTCAATATGAAAGAAGCCATCGAAATGGTTGAGTAAGAATCAGGAGGTTCGGTCATGTGGATTAAAATTTCAGTTGTAGTGGCTTTATTTGCTTTGCTGTCATGGTCAGCTTACAAGTTATTTCAAGCAAGTCGTCGTCAAAAAAGTCTTAAGCGTAGCTTTCGTGAGCCGATGCTGAGTTCGAAAAATATGCTGCTTGAAGATAAATTTGAAGACGATGTCAGAATTATAGACAGAAAAATTGAGCCTTCATTCGATGATAGCGACTCAATTTTGGGCCTAAGAACAACATCTACCACAGCCAAACGTCCTGCCAGTGGGACAGCACCAGTAGCGGCCGAAGCTTTGCAGAAGCCCAAAAAACTGATCACCTTAGTCATTCATCTGATGGCACCAAAGGCTAAGCCTTATATTGGTTATGAGTTGCTCCAAGCCTTATTAGCAACAGGATTGCGTTTTGGTGAGAACAATATTTTTCATCGTCACGAAACTAAGAGCGGAGTAGGGCAGGTTTTGTTCCACATGGCTTCGGTTAATGCACCTGGCACCTTTGAGCTATCTAAAATGGGTGCATTTTCTTGTCCTGGATTAAGTTTTTTTATGCAGCTAAATGACAAAATTGATAATGCAGCTGCTTTTGAAGTTATGCTCGACACAGCTAATGAATTACTTAGCGAGCTAAGTGGTGAGCTTTTAGATGAACAACACAAAAACTTAAGTTTGGACAGGATCACTGAGTATCGTCGTAGAATCCGCCAATATTTACAAAATGAGGCTACTCGTCTTCCCGACTTTTTTGAACAATTTTCTTAGGGACTGTTTGCAATTGCCTCTACGTAGCGAAAATTTGAGTGTGATTTGCAGCCGTTAAAGTAATTTTAAACAAACCCTGAAGCTTTGCTTTAAAAGGAAAAGTGAATGTGAGTAAGACAGATGCTATCCTTAAGCAAATTAATGCCTTAAGACAAGATCTTAACGAACATAATTATCGTTATTATGTGCTTTCAGCCCCTAGTATTACCGATGAAGAATACGACCAACTTTTTAGAAATCTCCAAGCGCTTGAAAATAGCTATCCTGAATTCATTAGTCCTGACTCGCCGACCCAGCGTGTAGGTGCGATCCCTCTCGATGAATTTGCTGAAGTTAAACATTCCGTTCCGATGCTGTCGCTTTTCAATTGTTTTGACAATGACGAACTGGAGGCATTCCATCAACGTGTTTTGCAGCACTTAGGCGAAAACAAAATTATTTCTTATTCTGCTGAACCCAAATTAGATGGGGTGGCGGTAAGTTTGCACTACGAACGAGGTGAGCTAGTTCGAGCAGCCACCCGAGGTGATGGCTTTACCGGTGAAGACATTACTGCCAATATCCGAACCATCAAAGCTATAGCACTACGCTTGCGCGGCACTACATACCCTGATCAAGTAGAAGTTCGTGGTGAAGTTTTTATGCCAAAAGCTGGCTTCGCGCGTCTTAACCAAGGGCTAAGTGCAAAAGGACTGAAAAGCTTTGTAAATCCCCGCAACGCGGCTTCAGGCAGCTTACGTCAGCTAGATGCACGAATTACGACTGAACGACCTTTGAGCTTTTATGCTTATGGTATAGCGGCTAGCAGCGTGCTTGATTCATTTGGCTCACATAGTGAAATCATGCAGCATCTGCAAAGCTTTGGCCTACCTGTTTCTGCTGAATGCAAAGTAGTTACAGCTTTGGCTGGTATGGCTGACTATTATGCTGCTATAGCAAAAAAGCGTGACCAATTGCCTTATGAAATCGATGGGGTTGTCTTCAAAGTTGATTCTTTGAAAGCTCAAGAAGAGCTTGGTTTTGTCGCTCGTGCGCCACGCTGGGCGATAGCCTATAAATTTCCCGCACAAGAGCGTATGACGTGTGTTTTAGATATTAATCTTCAAGTAGGACGTACCGGCGCTATCACACCGGTAGCACGCTTAGAACCCATTTTCGTGGGCGGAGTGACGGTGAGTAATGCCACACTCCATAATTTTGATGAGCTATATCGCAAAGATATTCGCGTTGGTGACACCGTGATTGTGCGACGTGCAGGTGATGTAATTCCTGAAGTGGCTCAAGTAGTCCTCGAAAAACGCCCGCTACAGTCTGAGCTAATCCTAATTCCTAAGGAATGTCCTATTTGTGGTAGCGATGTGGTTAAAGAAGAAGGGGAGGCCGTAGCACGTTGCATGGGTGGACTTTATTGCCCAGCGCAGCTGAGTCAAAGCATTCGGCACTTTGCTTCTCGACGCGCCATGAATATCGAGGGCTTGGGTGACAAGCTGGTCGAACAACTCGTTGAGATGCAGTTGGTTAAAGATGTTACGGATATATATCGCTTACAACTGACGCAGCTGAGTGAGCTTGATCGTATGGGTGAAAAATCCGCACAGAATTTGTTAGCAGCAATTGAGCATAGTAAAGAAACGAGTTTAGCGCGCTTTCTTTACGCTCTGGGTATTCGTGAAGTGGGAGAAGCTACTGCGCAATTATTAGCGAAAAAATACCCAGATTTGCAAGTGTTAATGCAAGCTTCTGCTGCTGAATTAGAAGCTATTCCTGATATTGGCCCTACGATGGCGGGACACATTCATGGTTTTTTTAAGCAAACACATAACAAAGAAATTATTCAAACTTTAATTACGCAAGGCATTCATTGGCAGAACACCAGCGCGCCTGTTCAAACAAGTGCGTTGACTAATCAAATTTTTGTTTTAACAGGATCACTTAGTAGTTTATCCCGCTCTAAAGCTAACCAAATTTTAGAAGAATTAGGAGCTGTGGTTAGTGCCAGTGTTTCTAAAAATACTCATTATGTTGTTGTGGGTGACGAGGCAGGTAGCAAGCTTGATAAAGCGCAAAAGCTTGGCATCCCATTACTTAATGAAGCTGAGTTTCTAGAATTATTAAACGAAGCAAAGGCGCAAGCCTCGGAGTAATACGGGGGGTAGGGCAGTAGAATTACTTGAGTTAATTTCATTTTTTGTTATTATGCTCGCATATCGTGGATAAGCTCGGCTCAAGTCTTTCGTTACCCGAGTGTTAGGACGGTCCTTTAATTAGGGCTTTGGACCAACTAAACGTAAGGACTACACACTTCTTAATATCTGACTAATGCCTCAAAAATTTCTCCCAATCTGTTTGTTGG
>JBDNGR010000021.1:0-13082 GCA_041689165.1 Coxiellaceae bacterium | reverse complement strand
CTTGTTTAGGTTTAGTGACAGCGCTTCTGGTTGAGATGGATGAGGAGTGGGCACAGGGTAGAAACTATTTAAATGTGAGTGACAATTAATCAGACGCAGAATGGGATAAATCAGAATTTACAGAAAGAATGTTGCTTAGTCGAGTATGAAGGACACTGTCTTTACGATGTAATATTTGGCAATAAGACAGACATTGATATTGACATGGTGACTGGAGACAACCATTCATTAAATCAACTTAATTTTGTTATACTGGATTCCATCGATGTTGAATACGTTCCAAGTATTAAAAATGTTAAAGAGGCGACAAAAGATCTATATTCTGTTAAATCAATTGATAACTACACTGGAATTATTCGCCCCACAGGAGTCATTGATAAAAGTCTGATTAAAGCTGAGGAAAGAGGGATATTACGAGTATTACTATCATTACTTTTACAGGAAAATACTCAGAGCATCATTGTTAAAAAAATAAATTCTTCTGCTTGGTATGGTGGATTAAAAAAAGCACTTTTTGAGTACAATAAAATCTTAAAAAGCACTCATGTATTAAATTTAATAGATAACATGGCGCTTAGGAAGGCCATACGTGCTGCAAGAAATCGGACGGAGGCTTATCACCAATTGCAAGGTCTTATTAGAAAAGTTTACCGTGGGGTTTTTAAGGGAAAGAAAATTGTTAATAATCGAGTCAGCGCGCATGCAGTAAGACTTGTTGCAAATTGTATTATTGCTTACAACGGTATTATTCTTAATACTATTTATGAAAAAATGCTTAAAGAGGGTGTTAGCAAAGATATTATTGATAAGTTTATTAGAATATCACCTATTGCCTGGGCGCATATTGCTTTTACTGGAAAGTACAGTTTTAAAAAAAATATTGGTGATATTAATATTGCAGCCATGGTTAAAGAATTGGAGAAACATTTAAAACAGCATTTTTGGAAAGTTACGTCTTAATTAATGCCTAAAATTTTAATAAATTGTTAAAAAATGCACGGGATAGTTGGGATTATTTTGAAATACAACTATTTGTCAGTTCTTCCACAGGACCCCTAAGGATTAGCCAATTCATTGAAGGAATATTAATTGAAATGTCTACATACTGTTTACATTTTAATTATCCCCGGCTGGGGAATTTTGGAACTTATTGATTAATTGGTGGGCCCACTAGGACTTGAACCTAGGACCAAAGGATTATGAGTCCTCTGCTCTAACCAACTGAGCTATGGGCCCGAACTAGATTTTCCGCTGGTGTAACTTGCGAGTTCACAGGTTACACCGGGTACATTTTCAAAAATTAATGATGTTGCTTATCATCCGTTTCAATAAAGCTTTGCAATTTTTCGGCACGGCTAGGGTGACGAAGTTTGCGCAGTGCTTTCGCTTCAATTTGACGAATACGTTCGCGGGTTACGTCGAATTGTTTGCCGACTTCTTCAAGAGTGTGGTCGGTGTTCATATCGATACCAAAACGCATACGTAACACTTTCGCTTCGCGAGCGGTAAGGCTGGCGAGTACTTCTTGTGTGGCTTCGCTTAAACCTGATGAGGTAGCATAGTCGATTGGTGATTGCATATTGGTATCTTCAATAAAGTCACCTAGGTTTGAGTCTTCATCTTCACCAATCGGTGTTTCCATGGAGATCGGTTCTTTAGCAATCTTCAGTACTTTACGAACTTTGTCTTCGCTCATTTCCATTTTGACCGCTAATTCTTCAGGAGTCGGCTCAATACCTGTTTCTTGGAGAATTTGACGCGAAATACGGTTCAACTTATTAATAGTTTCAATCATGTGCACCGGAATACGAATGGTACGGGCCTGATCCGCGATAGAGCGGGTAATGGCTTGACGAATCCACCAGGTGGCATAAGTCGAGAATTTGTAACCACGGCGGTATTCAAATTTATCAACGGCTTTCATTAAACCTATGTTGCCTTCTTGGATTAGATCTAAGAATTGTAAACCACGGTTGGTGTATTTTTTGGCAATGGAAATAACTAAGCGTAAGTTTGCTTCGATCATTTCTTTTTTCGCGCGGCGTGATTTAGCTTCACCAATAGAAACACGACGATTAATTTCTTTAATTTCATTAACGCTTAAGTTGGTTTTCTCTTCAAGGTGCATTAATTTCTTTTGCGCGCGTTGAATTTCAGTGCGCAAAGCCTTTAAAGATTTGGCTTGATCAGGATTGCTCTTGATATAGGTATCAAGCCAATCAGAATTGGTTTCATTATTCGGGAAGGAACTGATAAATGCTTTACGTGTAGTACCTGCTTTATTAACGCAATATTTCATGATAAAGCGTTCTTGGCTGCGAACTTGATTAAGCATTTCACGCAGTTTGTTAATTTGCTTAGAGAATTCGCGAATCGATAATTTGAATACTGAGAATTGATCAGCTAAATCTTTTTGTGCTTTAAGCGTGTTTTTATGGCCTTTGCCATATTTAGTTAAAGCTTTATCAAATTTTTGCAAGTAGCCGCGAGTTTTGTCAATTTGTTCAGCTGTTTGTACAGCGTCAGGACCGCTATCCATGAAGTCATCTTCACCGCCGCCTGTGCTGCCGCCGCTGCTGACTTCTTCCCCTTCTTCGTCATCTTCTTTAGCTTCAGCTTTTGCAGCTGCTGCGACCGGTACACTAGGAGCTTGTTTAAGTTTATTTAGGTCTGCTGCAGCAGTAATGGAATCGTCAAAAAAGCCGCTGACTAAATCACTGAGACGAGCTTGGTTTTTAACAATTTCGTCGTATTGATGAATGAAAGAGCGCACTATTTCAGGGTATTGCACCATCGCACCAAGTACTTGGCGTAGACCATCTTCAATGCGTTTTGCAATGAGAATTTCGCCTTCACGATTCAGTAATTCAACACTACCCATTTCACGCATGTACATGCGCACAGGATCAGTGGTGCGAGTTTCTGTGGCTAGAACTTCCGCTACTTCATTAAGTTCTTCAGCAGGAGTATCGCTGGCTAACAGTAGAGCATCTGCATCAGGTGCTACTTCAAAAACCTTAATACCCATTTCATTTAGAATCCCAATAATGCTTTCCATTTTTTCAGGATCAGCATAATGATTAGGTAAAAGGTTGAGTAAATCTTCGTGAATCAAATAGCCTTTATTTTTCGCTTCTTCGATTAACTTTTTAAAACCATTTTGCTGTGGATTTTCAGCTGGGCGTTTACGCTTTTTTTCGTCAGTGTGTTTCTTTGAATCAGATGTTTGGTCGCTCATGCGCTAAATGCCCCTTAGACAATGGAATCAATTGAAAAGCCCCGCATTATAGCGTTGAAGTGGGCTTAGATCTATACTTCTTAAGTGATGGTTGGCAGACCGCGTCAAAGGCGTTTGACCGGGGGTTAATTACGATTGTTCAGCTCGATGCTAGGCTGTTTTGGGCTTTGTTGTTTAGCCACTTGGTGAGACGTTCTTTTTCGTCAGGACTGAGAGCCTGGACTTTGGATTTGCTGATTAATTCTTGGATTCGTTGTTCACGACTGAGTTGTTCTAGGCGAATCAGCGAATCGTTGAAGGCCTGATTGATGTCATCGGGCTTAACTTGATGCGCCCAAGCTGACAGCTCGGCAATAAAGCGTGTTTTGCTAGGGTCCGTTAACTCGGCCAGTAGCTCTCCGACCGATGTATTGGGTTTTTGTTTGAAGTGATCTATGAGTTCTAGAAAGAGCCGCTTAGCGGGCATTTCCAGATTTTCCAAGTAGCTCAGGTCCTCGGCCAAGAGGGCCAGCGCAGGCTTTTCTAAAAGGAGGGCGACAGCAAGCTTTAGAGCTGCTGGGATTTTAAGTAACTTGGTCGGCTTAGCCGGCGTGATAGGCGGAGCTTCTGCTAATGTTTCAGTGGTTTTTAAACCTAATACCTCAGCCAATTCATCTAGCATTAGTTGTTGGAATAAACCTTTAGGAATGGTGTCTAAATAAGTATGTGCTTCTTTGGAGAAGCGTGCTTTTGAGTCATGTGAAAGCAAAGGAATTTGTTCTTTTAATTCATTGAAAAAGAAATCAGATAACGCCGTGGCTTTTCGAATGAGTTGCTCAAAAGCACTTTTACCCATTTTTTGCACTAAGCTATCAGGATCTTCGCCTTCAGGTAAAAACATAAAGCGTGCTTCAACGCCATCATTTATGAGTGGCAACGCGACAGTTAATGCACGCCAGGCAGCTTGGCGTCCAGCACGATCACCATCAAAACAAAAAATAAGTTCTTGAGTATAGCGTAATAGTTTTTGAATATGTTTTGCGCTGGTGGCAGTACCTAAAGTCGCGACTGCATAATCGACAGCTTGTTGTGCTAACGAAACCACATCCATGTAGCCTTCCACAATTAAGACGCGCGCTAAGCGTGCATGCGCTTGACGCACTTCATATAAGCCATACAGCTCACTTCCTTTGTGAAAAATCGGTGTTTCTGGTGAATTGAGATACTTGGCGGGATCATTATTGATGGTGCGACCACCAAAAGCGATGATGCGGCCACGTAAGTCACGAATCGGAAACATAATACGAGCACGAAAACGATCATAGTAGTGATGATCTTTCTTAATTAACAAACCATTAGTAGCTAAGTGTGTTTGTAATTGATTATCGTGTTGCGAGTGTTGCGTTAAGCCATCCCAGCGATCAGGTACAAAGCCAATGCGAAACTTCTTAGCAGTGTGGCCGCTAAGTCCGCGTTTTTTTAAATAATCGATTGCTTCCGGTGATTGTCGTAGCACTTGTTCGTAATATTGGGTGGCAGTTTCTAAACAGGGATAGAGCTCAGCTGTGTTGTTTTCTTTGGGTTCAGTTCCCTCGGGCAAAGTTAAACCGGCTTGCGCGGCTAAATCTTGTACCACTTCTATGAAGTCACGGCGGTCATATTCCATTAAGAAGCTGATGACATTTCCGTGCGCCCCGCAACCAAAGCAATAATAAAATTGCTTAGCTTGGTTCACATTGAAAGAAGGGCTTTTTTCATTGTGAAAAGGGCAGCAGGCTAAATGATTGTGACCGCGACGCTTGAGCGCGATACGTGCTTGTACAATTTCGACTAAATCAGTACGTGCTACTAAGTCTTGGATAAAATGTTGGGGGATGCGTCCGCTCATGGGGCGATATTGTACAAGGGCTATTGCTTAAAGTCTTGTAAGGAGCGCAGGCTTAAGGCTGCGGTTTGGCACCTAAAGCAGGTACACCTCGCGCTGGTGTAACCACCACCAGCCCTGGGTGGTGGAACACGCAGAGCCTTAAACAAAGAAAATTGGCTAGCAAGATTGGTGCTAAACCAGGGGTTGGTCTTAGGCTACCTGTGGTACTGAGCGAATGGACTGGAGAGTCGGCTTCTGGTGGGTGATGGCGATCTCCTAATCCAGTATCACTTATTAAAGATTCATTTTGCCTGCCTTAAAGATAGCAATTATAGCTATTGCGAATCCTACTCGTCTTTCTTTAGCGAAAACACTGTAAATACCAGCGAGAAGGTGTTGAAATTCACCGTCATGTGTTGTGGCAAGCTTTGCTATGATGTTCAAAGCTTCTTTTAGATTGATACGGCCATTCTTCATCCCAGCGATTACATTAGTTATCTGGGTGCGATGTGTGGGTAAAGTCGGAACGGATATATACCCATCGCAGCTCAAGATGCGAAGCTAGGCTGCCACCTTAAGTCGAAGTTGAGGCGTTCTTCAATCACAAAAAGCTCGAAATAGAATAACTATTCCTCGCCTTTTGCTCAATCAGAACGCCGCAACTGCTTCAGTGAATTCACGTACAGCCCAGAACAAATAGCTTCACTCGTATAAGCTTGAACTAGTGCAAGAAGGCCTTGTTGAAGTTTTTGAGTGGCAGTTGCGCTCTCGTCTTCGGCGCTCCGTGCAATATCGAGATAATCGAAATAGCTAGGCATAAGAGAAGTACCTCAGCGCACAAGTTCTATTTGAGGGGGTTAGTTTAGCTTCTCTTTAATTTTAGCGCTCACTAGTGCCATATCAGCACGTCCTTGCAATTGATCTTTTAGATGAGCCATGACTTTGCCCATATCTTTGATCGTTGAGGCTTGAGTGCTAGTAAGGGCTGTTGCGATAAGTTGGTCGATTTTTGTTTCGCTAAGAGCTTGTGGCATATATTCTTGCAGCAAAACTATTTCAGCATTTTCTTTTTCAGCTAACTCGGGGCGATTAGCATCGGTAAATTGTTTGGCCGCTTCTTGGCGCTGCTTGATCATCTTAATGATGATGTTAATGATGTCGTTGTCACTCAATTCGATGCGCTCATCAACTTCGCGTTGCTTCATCGCAGCTTGCAGCATACGAATATTGCCTAAACAAAACGAATCTTTAGCTTTCATAGCAGCAATCATATCGGCGTGGATGCGTTGTTTGAGAGTTTGATCTGACATAATTAATTGTCTCGTAGTTCAAGACTTTGTGAGAGGGTCTGGCTCGTGCAGTGGGTCAAAATAGCTAAATTTATAGCGGCGCCCTGAAGACGCCCACAAGGATTAGTGACGAACGCGTTCACGTTCCAAAGATTCTTGTTCTTTTTGTAATTTTTTAGCATAACGCTTAACCGCAGCCGCTTTCTTACGTTTACGCTTGCTGGTAGGTTTTTCGTAGTATTCGATTTGGCGCAATTTGGCAGGGATTCCGGCTTTTTCACAAGAACGTTTAAAGCGGCGCATGGCAACATCAAATGATGTATTTTCTTGAATATCTATACTGGGCATGAGAAGAAATTCACCTCTGTAATGGGTTGAAAAGGGGGCATTTTAATGGGTTTGAGGGTGAAAGGCAAAGGGTTTTTAGGGTGGGGTGGGTGATGGACAAAGCTCGCAGCTTTTATTCTTGAGCTAAGTGTTAAGCTCGCTCCTTGAAATACTCGCGCGTCCTAGCATTTTCGCCGCGTGCTCGAGTCTTTGTCCTCTGATTGGCAGAATACCTAAGTGTCTCTTAGTGGGCTATGGCAAATGTCTCAAGCCTTTGTCAGTTAAGATCGATGGCTTCGGATTGGACGATGATTTCATCAGGGCTGATCTTAATTAAGCTATTACCGGCTTGCAAGCTCAAGCTGGGTGCTTCTAGGATATAGCCTTTGGCTTCAATTTGGGTTGAGCCTTGGGCCGCTTCTTGGTAATGGCCAGTGATTTGCAGCCTTTGTTCCCCTCCAATGCTAATTTTGAGATCACGGGCAGCATTGAGGCTAATTTGCTCTTGCTGGGGGGTATCATCAAAACGGAGCTCGTTGTTTCCGTCTTGGTTTGAATCTTTGATGCCGCTTACCCAGCTATCAGGACCTGCGCTAAACGGTGGTGTTTGGCGGGCATTATAGCAAGCGGCTAACACTAGAGGCTGTTCAGGGTCCGCATCTTCATAGCCTACTAGTACCTCAGCTCCGGCTGGATGACTAAAGCTAATGCTTTGCTCGGAGTCCGCGAGTGGTTGCAGTACAGCTACCGAGTAGGGCGATACCACTGGGCTCCACGCAAAGTTCAAACTTGTGCCTAGCTCGGCCGCTGGGTCGACTTGCGCCGTTTGTACTCCTAGGATCATAGGCTTGCACCTGGGCGATCTAGCTCGGTAGGTGGTTTCGCTGGCCATTAGATAAAGTTGATTAAAATAAGTTTGTGGCTGGTCGTGCAATTGTATGGCTTGACTGCCATGGCTTAAATCTTGCGCGTGATGCTTCAGTCCTACGACTTGATAACTTGCATTTTGATAGCTAAAGTTTTGCCTTAAGCCTAATTTTAAATTAGTTGAGCGTGCACTATGCCAGGTATCAGCCAGAGTTGGGCCATAGCGTGTTTGCCACGCCCAAAATGATTGTGGATCTACATCTTCAAACGGCATTAAATTTTGTTCGAAGCAGACCAGGGTGTGCTTCGTTTCCGCGTGCTCAATATAAGACTGAATTTTAGCCAAGCTTAACAAGCGTCGTATAAATTGCCAGCGTGATTCTTGATATTGCACACAGTAAGCTAGTTTAGGATAGGAGTGATTTAGTTGTGAAAAGTCGAGATAATAACCAGGATAAGCCTGAAATAATTCAGTTAATATCGTTGGAATATTTTTGTCAGTAAAAATTTGATATTCACAGGTATTTTTAAAAAGAACCGTCCAGCTAGAAAGTTTTAATTTAAGTTGATAAAAACCGCTTTGATCAACAAAAGGTGAATACTGGATTGCTGTGATGTAACCATTAAAAAATCGTTCTATTAAATCAATGTTTAATATCAGAGTGGCATTTTGCCCAATCAGCTTTACTGTTTTGTCGAGTGGGGCTTCCAATAAAAGAACTAAATGAGCTGTGAAGTCGTGTGATATACCTTCAAAGGCTTTAACGTAAGTACCCCTCAATTCTTGAGCGTTAAGTCGTAGCTTGAGTGAAAAGTCAGTGGTATCCATACTGCCAAAATAGAAAGATAAGCTGTGCTAGGCAATACCGGATATGCAGTTAAAATCAACAAACGTCAGACCAAGATGATCTTAATGCTGCCGCCCAATACACGGAGCTTCGAGCTTTAATGGTATCGCGCACAAAATCATTATCGGGTGTTGGGCCGCACAAGCTGGCGGACTCGCCAGTTTGGCGCAACCTACAAAAGACTGCTGTCGAAGCGCCCTTATTCGCCTAATGACATCAGTTGCGTATTACCACCCGTGGCAGTGGTGTTAATGCTCAATACCCGTTCTGCACACAGTGCAGGCAAATAGTGCGGCCCACCAGCTTTGGGGCCAGTACCCGATAACAATTCACCGCCGAAAGGTTGAACACCCACCACAGCGCCAATAGTGTTACGGTTCACATAACTATTACCTACACGCACACGTTCATGAATATAATTCATGGTTTCGTTCAGTCGAGTTTGGATACCAAAAGTTAAACCATAATGCGTATTGTTAATGCTTTCGATCACTTTATCCAGATCTTTACTACGGTAACGAATGACATGCAAGATGGGACCAAAGACTTCACGCTGTAGCTGATCTAAGCTTTGTAGCTCATAAGCACGGGGTGCGAAATAACAGCCTCCTTGGCAAGTTGCGGGCATTGGTAATTGATAAATTAAGCGTGCTTCACGATCCATGCGCTCAACGTGTTTAATAAGCAGTTGGCGTGCATCGTCATCAATTACCGGTCCTACATCAGTGTTGACTAAAGCGGGATCACCAACGACTAATTCCGCCATCGCGCCTTGCAACATGACAAGCACTTTATCCGCAATTTCTTCTTGTACGAATAACACGCGCAAAGCTGAACAACGTTGACCTGCACTTCCAAAAGCTGACATTAGTGCATCAGTTACAATTTGTTCAGGTAAAGCTGATGAATCAACAATCATAGCGTTTTGTCCGCCGGTTTCTGCAATTAAACGTGCTAGAGGACCTTCACGATGCGCAAGGCTTTGATTGATTAGGCGTGCTGTTTCGGTAGAACCGGTGAACATCACTCCTTGAATACGTGGATCGGCAACTAATTTCGCACCTACGTCGCTTCCGTTGCCAGGTAAGAATTGTACTACATCCGTTGGAATACCGGCTTCGTGCATTAATGCTACTGTGCGTGCACCCATTAGCGGTGTTTGTTCAGCCGGCTTGGCAATAACCGTATTGCCTGCTACGAGGGCGGCGACTATTTGTCCTGTGAAAATAGCCAGTGGAAAATTCCAGGGGCTGATACATAAGAAGGTGCCACGGCCATGCATTTCAAGTTGATTGCTTTCGCCAGTGGGTCCTACAAATTGAATGGTTTTTAAATTCTCGCGCGCTTGTATAGCATAGTAACGACAAAAATCGACTGCTTCGCGAATTTCAGACACGGCATCTGCAATAGTACGACCAGCTTCACGCACAAGTAGGGTCATTAATTCAGCACAATGTTCTTCAAGTAAATCCGATAATTTTTCTAAACAGTTGGCGCGTTTATCTATGGGCGTGTTATCCCATTTTTCTTGTGCGGCGGTGGCGCGTGTTAGAGCCACTTCGATATCGGCGGCATTTGCATTAATCACGTGTCCTACAATTTGACTACGTTGACGTGGTTCGGTCACATCTTGAGCACTGCGTTCGATAATTTTTTGCCCTATCATCGGTGTTGCGGTGTAATCTTGTTGCGCAAATTGGTTCATTTCAGCTTGCAGTTCAGCTAAGACATCTACATTGCTTAGATCCAAGCCACGCGAATTACGACGCGGTCGCGGATAAATATCAGCAGGCAATGAAATTTGTGGATGAGGGATTGTTTGGAAAGCTTTCACTTTGCTAACTGGGTCAGCAATGATGTCATTGATATCAACACTTTTATTAACGATACGATTAACGAAGGAAGTATTGGCGCCATTCTCCAGTAAGCGTCGCACTAAGTAGGGCAGCAGATCTTGGTGTGCCCCAACCGGCGCATAGATGCGACACGGAAGATTTAAATTGTCCTTACCTATAATATGATCATAGAGCGGTTGCCCCATCCCTTGTAAGCATTGGAATTCATAATCCTTACGACCTTGCATCAATTCCAAAATCATCGCGACAGTTTGTGCATTGTGTGTGGCAAATTGCGGGAAAATGGCATCGGGGGCGGCGGCTAATTTTTTAGCACAGACAATATATGAAACATCAGTCGAAGGTTTACGCGTAAATACCGCATAAGCATTCAGACCGCGCACTTGGCAGTCTTTCATGTCGGTATCCCAATAAGCCCCTTTAACTAAACGCACCATCAAGCGACGTTGATGACGTCGACTCAAGTCGATCAACCAATCAATCACGAAAGGCGCACGTTTTTGATAAGCTTGTACCGCTAAACCAAAACCTTCCCAGCCTTGTAGAGCAGGATCGCTAAACACATTGTCGATGATGTCGAGTGAAAGCTCCAAACGATCGATTTCTTCAGCATCAACAGTTAAATTAATACTGGCTTCCTTAGCTTGTTTAGCAAGCATTAATAAACGTTCACTTAACACCGGCACGCAAATATCGGCATGTGCGCGTTCATAGCGTGGATGTAAGGCAGAAAGTTTAATAGAAATACCAGGACTACTGACTAAATCACGTTCACCTTTGGCTGATTTAATAGCCGCAATCGCTGCTTGATAAGCTTTGAGATAACGCTCGGCATCTTCCGCTGTATGCGCGGCTTCACCTAGCATGTCATAAGAATAACGATAACCAATTTTTTCATTTTTGGTTGCACGTTTTAAGGCTTCTTGAATGGTTTCGCCCATCACGAATTGTTCACCTAACACCGCCATTGCTTGATCTACAGCAACTCGAATAACGGGTTGTCCAGTTTTAGCAAGCCAGCTTTTTAGGGTGGAGCTTAAAGTTTTATTTTTTAAAGCATCTTTTGCTAATAGTTTTCCGGTGATCATTAAGCTCCATGTAGAGGCATTTACAAACATTGAATTGCTTGCGCCTAAATGACTTTCCCAATCAGCCTGACTCAGTTTTTCCCGAATTAAACGATTTTTAGTTTCATTGTCTGGAATACGCAACAAACTTTCAGCCAGACACATCAAGGCAATGCCTTCTTGACTGGAAAGATCGTATTCATCCATGAAAGCATCCATCCCGCCGCGGTCTAAACGAGATTCACGTACTTGCAGTACTAATTTACGGGCTTGTTCTGCAATGCGATTCATGGCATCAGCAGGAAAATTAGCGTGTGGCAACAAGGCCTCGACGCATTGAGTTTCATCAGCTCGGTAATGTTGAGTAATCGCTGCGCGTAGGGCAGTTTGTGCAGGAGCAGTTTGCTTAAAAATCATGAAGACCTCGGTTTATAATGGGCTGCTAAGTTATTTTTTATTAATCAATGCATAATGAAAGAATCTGTAAACGTGATTTTTATTCATTATATTGCGGTTTGCAGTGCGTTTCCTTGAGGCCCCAGATAGCCACACATAAACCTATCAATGCACAGACTGGGATGGTAGCAAGACCCACGCGGTAACTGGAGATCATATAGACAGGTACGCCATTCGATATCACACCAGCCCAGAAGAAGTTCAGAACGAAACCGACTAAAGGTAAGAGTATGAGGCCGCTGGCAATCGTTGCCATATTGTTAAAGCCGATGGCCGTACCTTGGGCCCTAGGTGGAGTAATGTCGTACACGATACCAAAGCTTACAGCCTGCGCTGAGGCTGCAGCTCCATAAAAGAACAGAGCAATGTACAAAAATTCCCAATGCGGATTCGGAATATATAAAATAAAGATCGAAGAGATAAGGCTGATAACTGAAGCGGCAATAAGAGGTGGTTTCCGACGGCTTGCTTCACCTGACCACCAACCGAAAATAGGGCCGCCTACCGCTGTACCAATCCAAATCAACGCGATGGCACTAGCGGCGGCTTCCGTGCTGGTGTGCAGTAATTCTTTCATAAAAGGAATGCCCCACAATTCGGCAAAAATAGGGATGGGTGCCCAGCAGCAGAAAGCATATAAACCCGTCCACCAAATTTGCGGATTCTTGGTAACAATTTTTAAAAGCTGTAAGTTGTCGATCTTTTCATTCAGTTGATCAAGTCGTCTTCCTGCTACTGTGTTGGGGTGGTCACGAATAACAAGCCAAAACAAAATCGTTAAGACAAAGCCTACCATTGCAATATCAACCATCGAGTCGCGCCAGCCAACTTTGCTGACTAAAACGACAAAAGGCGCTTCACCGACAATCGCGCCGAAGCTACCCATCAACTGAATAATACCGACAGAAAAAGCAAAGTATTTACCTGGTAACCAGCGAGCGACTAACACAACTGCACCAACATAAGCAAAAGAGGAGGCAAAACCTATGAATAAACGAGCAGCTCCGGCCAAATAAAAGCTATGCGTCATGCTGAATAAAAGACTGGCGAAGGCACAAACAAATACCGCCAAGGTTAATAAGACGCGGGGGCCAAAGCGGTCATACAAAATCCCAGAAGGAATTTGCATGGGTGTATATCCATAATAAAAGAGTGAGGCCAGGATACCCAGCCCTTGTGCTCCAATATGAAAAGCCTGCATCAACTCATTTTGCATGGCGCTGGGAAGTACGCGTTGAGCAAATTCGTAGAAATAAAAGCAGGCCGCCATTAAGCAGATGGCGAAAGG
>JBDNGR010000020.1:0-2264 GCA_041689165.1 Coxiellaceae bacterium | reverse complement strand
CGCTGGGGACCTGTTGGTAAAAAAGCACAGTTCTTAAGTATCGATAAAAATTGCGAAGCATGTCGATATACAGCTAAGTGCGAGTGCATTGGCTTGATTAATGTCGCGCAGGTAAAAAATGTGGTGATGGGATGGGTGACGAAGAAATAGCTCCCATCCAATACTTAGATTTTAAAATTTCATCATCAACATTACTTAGCAAGCAATTCTTCTTTAAACCTAGAAAACGCAGTTGATTCTTAACAGCTTGGCCTCGAAGAAAGAGGTCTCGACACCGAATCTCCAACTCTATCTACAAAAAACAATGCGCCATCAGAAACAGTCTCCATGATTATTGCATTAGATAGCCCACCAAAGAAAGCAGCACTTCTTGAATATACACTAGAGCTCTCATAAGACTCACTCCTTAACTCTTTTGATCCCAGTTTCATAGGAACACCCTTTTCTTCCAAAATATTGTGTATACGCCAAAGAAAAAGAGACTCCTCTTTATAATATAAATAACAAACGTCATAACCAAGCCTCTTCAGCAACGCCTGCTTAAAGCTATCTCTTCGTGCTTGGTGATAAGGTCCCTGCACTTCAATAACCAGTCTTTGATCAGAAAGAAGAATGTCTACATGTAAAACTTCTTGGATACACGCTTCTGATTTAGGCTTCCCTGCTGCAAGCGCCTGTACAGTCTTGAAAGCATCGCTTTGCAACCGTGAAACTTTTACACTAACATCAATGTGATTTTGCGATTTAGCATGCCTATACACACTAAGACAGTGCGACACAATTTTCCCAGAGATTGCGCCTTCACCAAACCACAGCGAAGCTAATAAAATTGAATTGGCATACCCTGGCTTAATATCATTGCAAATTTGATGCAGCACTTCATTAATAGAATGATCTAAACGCAATGCTTGCAAATCAGACCATTCAACACCCAGCTTTGCTAAATTTAGTAAACTAGAAGCCAAATCCTCAGGATCAGCCTTTTGTAAAAAAAGCTGATTATCTCTTATAGCACGACAAAGATCTTCACGAAGCTCTTTACAATCTTTACCGAAAACTTCCAGAGACACAAGAGCATCTAAACTCATTGTTAAATCAATCAAATTAAATGCTCTTACATTTCTATGAACACAACGACAAAGTTTTCGATTTACGCCTTCAAGCTCCAGCTCTTCCCACTTAACACCTAGTCTATTAAAGGCATCTAGACCCATCGCTAAATCCTGCGAGTTTGCTTTAGACAGAAGATCTGTGCTTGCAAATAAACTTATAAATTGTCTTTTTAATTTATCATCATGATTACGCCACGAAACACCTAACTGAGAAAAATAGCAGAATAATCTCGCCGCTTGTTTGCCATCAAAATGATTTCGATTGCTGCGTATAGCATCACTTAAACTACCACACACCTTCTTTGGCAAATCATCGAAACTTAACCCTACTTCGAGAAAAAACTGCATCAAAGTAACAAGATCATCACAATTAAATTTAGGAGACACCTTTAGAATCTCAGTAAACAAGCAATCCTGCAATTCCGATGCTAATATATTCCATTTAAACCCCATTGAAGATAAACAAAATAATACTTTCACTAACTCTTCTTTTAAAAAACAATTTTTTTGTTTTAGGATGACGTGAAACAATGTCTGTTTTAATTCATTTTTTTCGGGACTTGTGATATTCACTTTCAGTCGTCGCAAATTTATTAACAACTCTGAAACATTTTTAGAATTCAACTCTAATATTCGAATTTTATCACACAACAAACCCGCAATATGTCGCTCTTCAAGATACCACCAAGAAACACCCAAGAAAGACAGGCTCGACACAACTGCCATCAAATGCTGCACTTCAAAATTTGATATATTATTATAAATTGCATTCAATAATTCGTCGCGCAGCAAAATAGGAAATTCTTCAAAAGTCACACCGCTTATATGGCTGAGCGCTTTTAATGTGTTTGCTATACCTTGAAAATTAAAAGACCGTGCATGTCGCTCCAACGCCTCAATAATGTTATCTTTTAACCCTTGAGCTTCCAACATCTGCCAAGTAACGTTGCTGTAACAAGTCAATCCCTGCAGTAGATTACAAATACTTCGACCGTCAAAACGAGACTCTTTCCGTGCCGCAAGTATCTCCCGCACTCGATTAAATTGTTCTAGAGGAATTGGTGGTTTATCTCTAAAATCTTCACGCGCAATTCTGTAAAAAGCAGCACAGACAAGAACAAAATTACCTGGCATATGAAAATCCCCATATTT
>JBDNGR010000019.1:0-1409 GCA_041689165.1 Coxiellaceae bacterium | reverse complement strand
GCCAATCCGTCAATGTTTTTACGAAAATCGACGGGCTGTACCGCTAAAAGAATGGTATGCTGAGGGGTGATTTGAAGCATGATTTATGACCGTTGACTAAAGGTGTGCATGAACATAAGTGCCGTGTGTTCACTGAGTGTTGCCGTAAATGTTATGCCGCTTTGATTGGCAAGTGTGATGGGGATGCGTACAGGGTCTTTGGCATCATCTGATGTGTGTGGCGGCGTGTGCGCATGTATAGAAGACAACACGGGTTGAGCCGGCATAACAGCGGATAATGGATGTGATGCCTCTTGAAGAGTGTCTTGTGGGGTCACATTTTGTTCGTCAGGTAATAAAGGTGTTGTGTAAGCGTCCATTCTCCCTGTAAAAAGCTTCAAAGTCCGCAGAAACACTCGCTTTTGCATTTCACGGAAAGTTGAAAAAAGCATGTTTTTTATATAAAACGATAAATTTTGAGTGTATTTAGTACGTTTCGCACGCTGGAAGATCCATTGTCGATGGTAAATGTATATTCCAAGGCAATAACGTATGATGCCTATCCGGTGTCGTTGTTGGAATATTCTTCAATAAACAGGTTAAATATTCTTCTGGATTGAGCCCATTTGCCTTCGCCGTTTCAATAAGCGAATAGATCACGGACGCTTGTGTAACGACAACTAGATTTATCGCAAACGACAACTAGAATTCCCGAAAAAAGAGTCCCAATTTCTGTTGCTACTCTACATCATTTTTCTCCCCCAGTTCATTATTTTTAGGCTCTTTTGATTGTGAATCTTTCCTCACCTTTCTAATCGCTTTTTGAGCCCTGTAGCTTGTGGCATTGAGCTCTAAAATCTCAGCATGGTGCACCAATCTGTCCACCGCCGCAGCGGTCGTCATATCGTCTTTGAAAATCTTCCCCCATTTTGAAAATGGCGTATTGCTGGTGATCAGCAGGCTTCGTTTTTCATAGCGTTCAGAGATCAACTGAAACAGCAAATCAGCATCTTCGCGTTGCATAGGCACATATGAAATGTCGTCAATGAGGAGGCATTCAAACCGGTCAAGCTTTTGTAAATAAATGTGGAATTTCTTGTTTTCATGCGCAATTTTAAGCTCCTCCAGCACTTTGGCCGCGGTCATAAATAAAACACGCCGCCCCGCCAAACACCACTCCCGCGCCAAGCCAATGCTAAGGTGTGTCTTGCCCGTTCCCGGATTTCCCATGATGATGATATTGGATCCCTCGTCCATGAATGAGCCATTTGCAAGCCTTTGAATTAAGGCGCCCGACAGCCCTTTGATGCGCTTGACGTCAAAATCACACAGCACTTTATTGCGCGGGAGCCTGGCGTTTGATACCAGTTTTAACAAACGTTCCTGGCTTCGTCTTTCGACCTCCAAATGGGTCAGTGCGTTAAGGTAAT
>JBDNGR010000018.1:0-3812 GCA_041689165.1 Coxiellaceae bacterium | reverse complement strand
TTCAGGATCAGCGCTGCAACACGCTCTCCCATCGTGACTTTGCTGCCACTGGTGCTTGAAAGTGGAAGAGGTTCGTCAATTAGCCGCACTAAATTTAATTAATCAATCTTGTCAGATACTAACCCTAAATGCTCCAGAACCTTGCCAGAAAAATTTTCCTCGCTAAATGCATCCATCTCATTTCCTCCATTGCAATAAGAAATCGCGGCATTCTACTCAAATATTTCACAAAACGTAATCTATTATGGCACCTCAGATTTCAGAAAATGAATGTTTTGGCCTGAAGTGCTTCAGAAATCTTAGAAAAATGCTTTTTTATTCAAAATTTGGATAGGGCAAGGGGCGGACTGTCCGATAAACTGCGGTTTTCAACAACTGTGCACCGCGTCCCTAGCCAAAATATCTACTTTATAGAGTGCCCTCAAGCCTACAGCCGATTGCTTTGGCAATCCCCAATCTTCAGAAGATTTATTTGTTTAGACTGTGGATAAGATATCCACTCCGAGTTAGAATGTCAGGCCAAATTGCCCGACTGGTTTTTTAAAGGACAACCGCATGACTACCCGAACACCGCTTTGGGAACAATGTTTAAATCTTCTGCAAGACGAAATTCCTTCGCAGAAATTTAATACTTGGATCCGACCGCTTCAAGCTGATGAAAAAGAAACTGAATTATTGCTACTCGCACCAAATCGCTTTGTTTTAGAGTGGGTCAATGAGCATTATGCCGTCCGTATTGTTGAAATTATTGCCAAGCTAAATGAAAATCGCCCCATTGAGTTACGCCTTGAAATTGGCTCTAAAAGTTCTGCTAGTACAACAAGATCACCTAATACTACTTCGCCATCGACGAATACAGCCGCAAAATCCTTTTCACCTTCTCATACTAATTTAAATGAAGAGCTCAAATTCACGAGTTTTGTTGAAGGAAAATCTAATCAAATTGCACGTGCTGCTGCCATACAAGTAGCTGAAAATCCTGGCAAAGCTTACAACCCGCTTTTTCTTTATGGTGGTGTTGGTCTAGGTAAAACTCACTTAATGCATGCGATAGGCAATTATATTTTACAAAATAACCCGCAAGCTAAAGTGTTATATCTTCACTCTGAACGCTTTGTGGCCGACATGATTAAGGCTTTACAGCGTAATGGAATGAATGATTTCAAGCGCTTTTATCGCAATGTGAACGCTCTTTTAATCGATGATATTCAATTCTTCGCTGGAAAAGAACGCTCTCAAGAAGAATTCTTCCATACGTTTAATGCACTGCTCGATAACAGCCAACAAATTGTTTTAACTTGTGATCGCTACCCTAAAGAATTAGAAGGTTTAGAAGAACGATTAAAATCTCGTTTTGGCTGGGGTTTAACCGTAGCCATTGAGCCGCCAGAGCTTGAAACACGAGTCGCTATTCTAATGACTAAAGCTGAGCAATCAAAAATTAAATTACCACATGAGGTGGCTTTTTTTATCGCTAAAAACATTCAATCGAATGTACGTGAGCTTGAAGGTGCATTAAAACGCGTGATTGCTAATGCGCACTTCATGGGACAAGCGATTACAGTTGAATTCACCCGTGAAGCACTTAAAGATCTCTTAACCTTACAAGCAAAACTCGTTACCTTAGAAAATATCCAGCGCACGGTAGCAGAATATTACAAAATCAAAATTGGTGATTTAAACGCAAAAAAACGTAGTCGTTCTATCGCACGACCACGACAAATGGCGATGGCAATGGCGAAGGAGTTAACTAATCATAGTTTACCTGAAATAGGCGATGCTTTCGGTGGGCGCGACCATACTACTGTTTTACATGCCTGTCGCAAAATTAAAGAATTGTTAACCACCAACTTAGATATTCAAGAAGATCATAAAAATTTATTGCGAATTTTATCTGCTTAACAAAAGGATTCTGATATGGAAATTAGCTTAAAGCGCGAAACCCTATTAAAACCGCTGCAAAATGTTATCGGTGTTGTTGAACGCAAACAAACCCTTCCTATTCTTGCTAACGTTTTAATTAAAGTTAGTGATGCTGAAATTTGGATCACAGGTACAGATCTAGAAGTAGAGCTCATTGCAAAAAATAAATTAGAGCACGTAAGTTTATCACCCATCGAATTCACTGTTTCTGGACGTAAATTATTAGATATCTGCAAAGCTTTACCCGAAGAAGCTAACATTCAATTAATTTATTCCGAACAACGCTTAACGATAAAATCGGGTCGCAGTCGTTTTAGCCTAAGCACCTTAGCCGCTAGCGATTTCCCAAGTTTTGAAGCGCAAGATCGTCATCTCAGTTTTAACGTTGCAGAGCAAGACTTACTCTTGCTGATTCAACGAACTCACTTCGCGATGGCACAGCAAGATGTTCGTTATTACTTAAATGGTTTGCTCTTAGAGGCAACTTCTGGACAGCTCAAGGCAGTGGCTACCGATGGCCACCGCTTAGCTACTAACTATATCGCAGCTTCTATTACGGAAGCGTCTCGACTACAAATTATCGTGCCACGCAAAGGGATTACCGAGTTATTGCGTCTGCTCGGCCCGAGCGATGAGTCTATTGGCATTAATCTAGGCAGTAATCATATCCAAATTTCTAGCCAAGACTTCCTCTTTACGTGCAAGCTTGTTGAGGGGCGCTTCCCCGATTATGAGCGCGTAATCCCGAAAAATAGCGACAAGTTCATTACAATTGATCGTGATGAATTGAAGGCGGCTTTGGCTCGCGCCGCTATCATATGCAATGAAAAGTTCCGTGGTATCCGTTTCGAGCTTTATCAAAACTTACTCAGAATCACGGCTAATAACCCAGAGCAAGAAGTAGCAGAAGAAGAAATCGCCGTACACTATACCGGGCCCGACCTCAATATTGGTTTTAATGTGGGTTATCTTCAGGATCTGCTGAACACTGTCAATACGGGCTTAGTTAAATTTGCTTTTACTGACTCCAATAGCAGCACCTTAATAGAGGAAGAGCATCCTTCCTGTAATGGTCTTTTTGTAGTGATGCCCATGCGCTTATAGGGCCAGCCTGCTCTACTTGGTTCGACGATATTATTAGGGCGTGTCCCTAGTCTGGGGTGGAGCGAAAAAGCCGAGAGCCGCGGAACAATTTCACAAAATTTCAGGATAATAGTGAGCCTACGTGACGAAAATTTTATGAAATTTTAGCCGGCTCTACGGCTTTTTCAGCCCACCCGTGACTTTAGGGACACGCCCTAGCCAAGGCTAATATTTAACACTGTTGAGAACCGCTCAGGGCCGCTTAGCCCAAAGCCTGCATGATTATAAAAACCATTAATATTCAGAACTTTAGGAACATATCAAGTGCTCAAATTGAGCCCTCCTCTCGTTTTAACATCTTCTACGGTACCAATGGCTCCGGTAAAACTAGCTTATTAGAAGCTATTTATTATTTGGGTCTTGCCAAATCCTTTCGAGCCAGCAACCCCTATCGTGTCATTAACAACGAAGCAGAAAGCTGTATGGTTTTCGCCCAGCTTGAAAACGGAAATCGTTTAATTCCCTTAGGAATTGAGCGTAATCGGCAGGGCCAGCGCGTATTGCGCAAAGAGGGTGAAAATGTTGCGAGTGTTTCAGCACTGGCACAAGAGCTGGCTGTACAACTTATTACTGCTGACAGCCACATTCTATTCACTGAAGGCCCTAAACTGCGTCGCCAATTCTTTGATTGGGGTTTGTTTCACGTGGAACCACGCTTTTACCCCCTCTGGCAGCAGCTACAAAAGACCCTAAAACAGCGTAATTCAGCACTTAAAGCTAAACTAACACTTTCAGAGATCAAAATT
>JBDNGR010000017.1:0-9993 GCA_041689165.1 Coxiellaceae bacterium | reverse complement strand
GTTATTTTAGAGAGGGCGGGGACAGGGCCCCACCCCTACAAGATCGATGTTATTTCAGAGAGGGCGGGGACAGGGCCCCACCCCTACGAGATCGATGTTATTTCAGAGAGGGCGGGGACAGGGCCCCGCCCCTACAAGATCGATGTTATTTCAGAGAGGGCGGGGACAGGGCCCCGCCCCTACAAGATCGATGTTATTTCAGAGAGGGCGGGGACAGGGCCCCACCCCTACGAGTTCTTCGTAGTAAGTTTTGTCGTAAATAAATAGTTCCCAGCAAAGCTACAACTTAAGCTTCACGTTCAATACCGTAACGCCCAGCAATTCGGGTGCCAGTGTTTTAAGTTGACTCAACAGATCACGGTTTTGATAACGTAAACGAGTCGCTAAGGCTGCATTACTGACACCGATATAAAGAGCGGTGCCCTCCAGATTGGTAACTTGGCAGTGACCTCGATACTCTTCAGTTAAAATTTGTTGTAACTGGCGGTCGAGAGCCATCAAAAAATGTGCTTTATCCACAATAATTTTGAGGGTTCCTATCTTAAAGCAATCACTGATGCGACGTGGATCTTGTGGGCTATTTTCTTTGGGGTGCTGGGTATGCATTAGGACCTTTCTATGAGAAAATCCTCGGTTCTTTTTCACAGCATATAGAACTTAAGCATGATCAACAAGCTCGTTAAAAAAGTCTTCGGTACGCGTAATCAACGCCTCTTAAATCAATATAGTAAAGAAGTATTAAAGATTAACGCCTTGGAGCCTACTTACCAGGCGCTGAGTGATGTCGAGTTGGCCGCTAAGACTACAGACTTTAAGCAACGTTTGACAAGTGGCGAGAGCCTCGAGCAGTTATTGGTAGAGGCCTTTGCGACTGTCCGTGAAGCGAGTCGGCGCAAAATGAATATGCGTCATTTTGATGTGCAATTGATTGGTGGTATGGCCCTGCATTTTGGCAAAGTGGCAGAAATGCGTACGGGGGAGGGTAAAACCTTAATGTCTACCTTGGCGCTTTATTTGAATGCGCTCGCTGGTAAAGGTGTGTACTTAGTTACTGCGAATGATTACTTAGCTAAGCGTGATGCTGAGTGGATGCGCCCACTCTATGAATTTTTAGGACTGACAGTGGGTATTAATTTACCCTTCATGAACCAAGCTGATAAAAAAATGGCTTATGCGGCCGATATCACTTATGGAACTAATAATGAGTTTGGTTTCGACTATCTGCGCGACAACATGGTTTATAACTTAGAGCATAAAGTGCAACGCAATCTTTATTTTGCGGTCGTCGATGAAGTAGATTCAATTTTAATCGATGAAGCACGTACACCACTTATTATTTCAGGACAGGTAGAAGAAAGCTCAGAGATGTATGCTCGTGTGCATCAACTTGTCCCTAAGCTCAAATTACAAGCGGTCGAAGAAGATCTCAAAAGTGATCGAAGCTTATCGGACGAAGAGCGCGGCGATTACACCTTGGATGAAAAAATTCGCCAAGTGCACTTAACCGAGCAGGGTCATCAACATGTCGAAGAAATCTTCGCGGCAGCAGGTTTATTGCCTGCGGGCACTAGTTTATATGATTCAACTAATATCACATTACTGCATTACTTATTAGCATCGCTACGTGCGCACTCCTTATTTCATAAAGATGTCGATTATATTGTTAAAAATGGTCAAGTTATTATTGTTGACGAACATACCGGTCGCTTGATGGAAGGGCGCCGTTGGTCAGATGGTTTGCATCAAGCCATTGAAGCGAAAGAAGGCGTGCAAATTCAACTAGAGAATCAAACTCTCGCAACCATCACCTTCCAAAATTATTTTAGGTTATATGAAAAACTCGGTGGGATGACAGGGACTGCTGACACTGAAGCTTTTGAGCTACAAAAAATTTATGGTCTTGAGGTGGTCGTAATTCCCACCAATAAGACTATGATCCGCCAAGACCATAGCGACTGTATTTATCTCAAAGCAAAAGACAAATATCAGGCCATTATTAAAGATATTGAAAATTGCCGTGCTAAAAATCAGCCTGTATTAGTGGGAACAGCTTCTATCGAAAGCTCTGAATTGCTGTCGAAGTTATTACAGCAAGTAAAAATCCCGCATCAAGTCTTGAATGCTAAACAGCACGAGCGCGAAGCAAATATTATTGCAGAAGCAGGTCGCCCAGGTGCGGTAACGATTGCGACCAATATGGCGGGTCGTGGTACCGATATTGTATTGGGTGGAAATTTTAAAGTTGAGTTAGCGCAGCTTGAAGATCAAACACACGAGCAAAGTGAACAATTAGAAAGGGAATGGGAGCTACGCCATCAGCAAGTGCTTGCAGCTGGTGGTTTGCATGTGATTGGTACTGAACGCCATGAATCTCGTCGCATTGATAATCAATTGCGTGGTCGCTCTGGTCGTCAAGGTGATCCGGGTTCTTCACAGTTTTATTTATCACTGGAAGATAATTTGTTACGGATTTTTGCCGGCGAGCGTATGGCTATGATGATGCGACGCTTGGGTGTGAATGAAAGCGATGTGATTCAACATCCATGGATTACGCGAGCTATTGAAAATGCGCAACGTCGTGTAGAAGGACATAACTTTGATATTCGTAAGCAATTGCTGGAATTTGATGATGTGGCCAATGATCAGCGTAAAGTTATTTACACCCAACGCTTCGAATTATTAAAAGCTGAGCAAATTGCTGAAACCATTGAGGCCATGCGTGTTGAAGTCGTTGACGAAGTCGTACACGAATTTTTGCCACAAGGAAGTTTTTCTGAGCAATGGGATTTGTCAGGCCTAGAACAACGTTTGGCTGATGATTTTGGACTGCATTTACCGGTTCAAATTTGGGTGCAACAAGAAACTGAATTAAATGAAGAAGAGTTAATTGAGCGCATCACACATGCGTTGATTGAGGCTTATGCTGCTAAAGAGGTGCTAACTACGCCCGAGGCAATGCGTGAGCTTGAAAAAAATATTATGCTGCAAGTGATGGACAATCATTGGCGCGAACATTTAGCTGCTATGGACTATCTGCGTCAAGGTATTCATCTGCGTGGTTATGCGCAAAAAAATCCGGCTCAAGAATTTAAACGCGAAGCTTTCAATTTATTCACCAGTATGTTGGAGGGCTTAAAGCATGAAGTTATTGCAACTTTAAGCCGTGTACAAATAGCCAATCCTGAGCAAGTTGCAGCTGCTAAAGCGGCTCAACCACAATTCTCTATGCATTATGATCATGCTGATTTTAATGCGATTTCGAATTCTGAAAATGCTGAAACCGCTGGAGATGAAGGAACTGCATCACAAGAACGACGTGGACCCAAGATCGGGCGCAATGATCCTTGTCACTGTGGCTCTGGTAAGAAATACAAGCAATGCCACGGTAAGATTTAATTGCTAGGGCGTGTCATCCATTACTTTCGCAAAGCGAAAAATGAAATGGTTTAGCGCAAATTTGGCCTTGTTTGAGGCCTAATAGTAATACTATTTAACGAAAACGAGGCCAAATTTGAGCAAACCACGCTCAATTTGCAGCCGTGAAAGTAATGGATGACACGCCCTAATTATGAATCCTAACAAGCATCTCAAAGTCGCCGTCGGCATCATTAGCAATTTTGACAACCAAATTCTCGTGGCATTGCGCTCTTCGACACAGGAGCATGGTGATCTGTGGGAGTTTCCGGGTGGAAAAGTAGAGGACAACGAAAGCTTCTATGGGGCTTTATGCCGTGAACTCAAAGAGGAAATTGGTATTGAAGTCATTGCGGCACAAAGCTTAATTAATATCACTCATCAATACGAAAGCTACAGTGTGGAACTGGATGTTTGGATCATTCAAGATTTTAAGAATGCAGCACATGGCGCAGAAGGTCAGTCTTTGAAATGGGTTGATTTGGTGGAGTTAAAACAACTTAAATTGCCGGGCGCTAATTGGAAAATAGTCGAAGCCTTAGAAAGGTTAATTTAAAAACCTAGACGCCAGCAATTAAACTATATTTTTCAGTCGCAGTACTTTCGTCTCTACCTTTAACATTCAGTTCCAGTGCATCTTTATATTCCTTGGTTGCGGCTTCAGTATAATGAAACACTCTTGGCATGGTTTTATTCTCCTTGTTGGTTAAGCACTCAAATTCGACAACAACTCAATTCAAATTCAATATCTTGATGGCGCAGTGCAAAGCGCTTTCCAGCGAGATAGTGTGTCTCTAAAAAATGCAGTGATAAGCGATGTTTACCGACGCTTAACTCAGGATAAATATTTAAACCTGAATCAACAGTGATGCGAATTAATTGACAAGGTGTCGCAGGATTTAAAGTGCGTTGATAAAAGCCTTCTGCAGCCATTAATTTTTCAGGCAAGGTGCTCTCACGTGTCAATTCCATAATAATGCGTGTGATATTTTCAAGTAGACTAAACTCTGTGAACCAAGTCTTTAATTGGTTTTTAAGTTCTTCTGGATTCCGCGTCAACCAAAGTGCATAAACAGGCAAAGCAAAATCACAGACACCACCTGGATTGTGAATCTGAGTGCGTACGGCATTTAAAAAATCATTATTACGTAAGGATTCCGCAATTTTTGTGTGTGTGCTGTGCAATTCATTAATGAGCGGATCCAGTGCACCTAAGATATCGCGCAAATGCTGCTGGTTAATTTGTGGTAATTGCTGTAACTGCACTAGCGTAGTAGCGTTTTGTGTTAAGGTTTGAGTCAAGCGCGATTTCAAGTCAGGGCGATCAATGACATTGAGCATTTCAATAAGAAGATCAAGTGCCACTCGTGCTACTGAAGCATTAAAGTTGGGTATGCTGATACGTTGGTGAAATTGGGTAAAGAGATATTCTAAACGCAAACAAATGCGTAAGCATTCATTGAGTGGATGTTCGAATGTGATCGTGCTAGTGGTTGGCATAAGATCCTTCTCTATGCGCGGTTCATATAGTGTCTCCCAGAGCGCACATAATAACATGATTTTTCTGGTAATTTAAAGACTATTGCACTTATAACGCTCATGCAGTTGCCTGATTTGGTCTTGTAGGGAATTTATGTTTCCCTCATTACGGATGATTTCATCGGCAAGTTTTAGTCGTTGCGAGCATGAATGCTGAGCAGCCAAGATGGATTGAGCTTGCTCGAGGCTGCAGCTGTCACGTTCTTGTAGGCGCTGTAATTGCGCTTCAGACGAGGCCTCGACCACCCAAATTTCATCAATAAAGTCGAATTTCTTGCCCTGAGCCAGCGACTCACTCAATAAAGGAACGACAATAAGGCAATAAGGGGTATCCAAGCTACTGAGTTGTTCACGGATTTTTTCTTGGATTAAGGGGTGTAATAGTGCTTCAAGCCAGGTCCTTTCCTCTGGTAGCTTGAAGATGAGCTCGCGTAAGGCCGTTCGCTTCAAGTTAGCGTCCGGCTGTATAAGCTCTTTACCGAAGTGTGCTTTAATCTGGCTTAGGGCTGGGCTGCCGGCGCAGGTCAGTTCTCGAGCAATCACATCACAGTCGATTATGGGTACGCCTAAAGCGGCAAAGAGCTGAGCCACTGTGGATTTCCCCGATGCAATACCTCCAGTCAGACCTATCCTTAACATTCGAATCTCCTCGCATATTTTCTTAGGCTTAATAAAGATGAAATAGCTGTAACAGTAGTCTTGCAACAGGCCCTAATTCAATAAAGCTTGTAAAAGCTGTTCTACTCTTCCTTGCTGCATCAAGATGACCCAGCCCGCTAGTAATATCGCCGGGCCAAAGGGCATGGCTTGTTGAAATTTAACTTCCTTAAATAGCAGCCCTATTAAGCCAAAAACCAAGCCTAAGGCTACGGCTAAGATAAATAAGCTAGGCATGGCTTGTATGCCGAGCCAGGCGCCTAAAGCTGCAAAACATTTAAAGTCACCATAACCCATGCCCTCGCGTTTACGAATTAGGCGGTAAAGAAAATTAACGCACCAGGGCAAGCTATAGCCTATAGCAGCACCAAAAATGGCGGCAGCTGGAGTCGTGGTTAAAGTTGTGGTGGCACTTAAAATAAGTCCTGCCCAGAGTAAATTTAGCGTGAAATCATCGGGTAATAATTGAGTATTTAAATCAAGTATGGCGAGACTTAATAAGACCTCACTGAGGATGATCAGAATGCCCGCATAGAGACTTAAGCCAAATACTAGGCTAATGCCAACAAATAAAGCGGCGCTTAAAATTTCAACGATAGGATATTGCCAACTGATTTTGCTTTGACAGTATCGGCAGTCGCCTTTCAATAATAGATAACTGCAGATAGGAATTAAATCTTTCCAGCCGAGCCGATGTTGGCAGCGAGGACAATGTGAATTGGGCACAGCTAAGTTGTATGGAGCGATTTTAACTGGTTCGTTTGGGGTTAAATAAGCCGCACATTCTGCCTGCCAACGTTGTTCTAATATTCGGGGATATCGTGCGATGACCACATTCAGAAAACTACCGACGGCGAGTCCAAGCAAAGTGAGTGGGATTAACCAATATAAATCATGTGGAGTCATTAAGTAGTTCCTACAAAATATCGCCCATTTTAAAGATGGGTAAGTATAAAGCGATAATAAGCATACCGATTAACGCACTAATCAACAATAAGCTGAGTGGTTCAATGAATTGTGTTAGAGCTTGCAGTTTGCGCTGCAGTTCTTGTTGATAGTAACGTGCGGCTTCTTGAAAAATAGCGGCTAAATTTCCGGAGCGTTCGCCGACTACTATCCAAGATAATAAATACTGCGGGAAGAGTTGGGTAGCTTTCAATGCATAAGCTAGCTCGTGACCTGCAGCTAAGTTTTTAAGTAAATACTGATAACGGGCTTGGTAATGCAAGTGACTAAAGGCGGTGCTACTGGCTTGTAAGGCTGCCAATAAATGCATGCCGGCTTGTAAATAATTAGCCATTAAGGGCAGCCATTGATTTAGTTGCACCAGTTGAATGAATCGGTTCAGGACTATCAGCTGTGTGCTCAGTTCACTGATACGCCAACGTAATGGGAAGAAAGCGCGGTAAATCAAGCGCCAACAATAAATGCCTGCCGTGAGCGTGCCTAAAATGAATAAACCATAATCAGGCAACTTTACTGATAATTGGATTAATAGTTGCGTTAAGAAAGGTAAACTCTGCTGATTGTCTGAAAATAAAGTGGCAAACAATGGAATAATCCAGAGCATAATTGCCAAGGCGACACTTAAGCTTGAGAGGAGCACAAAACCCGGATAGGCGCAGCTGCGCCAACAGCTTCTTTTAAAATTAAGCTTAACAATTTGATACTGGGCAATTTGCGCCATTATTTCGGCAAGTTGCCCTGAAGTTTCGCCACAGCGTATTAAATTTAAGCTATGTGTCGAGAAATACTGCGGATGCTCACTCATGGCTGTACTTAAACTCAACCCATTGGTGATTTGCTCTTGTAATTTACTTAACAAACTATGCCAATTTTTTGTATGGATTTTGAGTAGTTCTAGTGCTTGATACAAATTCAGACCGGCTTTTAATAAATCAGCCAATTGCTGTATCAATAACTGCAGCTGTTTCTCAGATAATTTATGGCGCTGGAATAACACGTTTGATCTCCGTTAAGCTCGTTATATTTTTATCAAGCAGGCTTTGTGCGGCTTGTTGTAAGTTGCTAAAGCCTTGTTGTTTAGCCAGTTGTGTTATTTCATCATTATTAGCTTGATTGCTAATAGCAGTAGCAATTTTGGGTTTAATGCGGAGCATTTCATATAGTCCAATCCTACCCAAAAAACCTGCCTGGCAATGCTCGCAGCTTTGTCCGCAACAATGCAGACAAATTTTACGAACCAGTCGTTGTGCGATAACCAATTTCAAAACATCAGCGATGTTGTAGTGGCTTACTCCCAAATTGGCAAGACGATTAATGCAGGATATGGCGTCATTAGTATGAAGAGTTGAGAGTACTAAATGGCCTGTTTGTGCAGCTTTAATCACCATTTCGGCGGTTTCACTATCGCGTATCTCACCGAGCATAATGATGTCTGGGTCTTGGCGTAAAAAACTTCTTAAAGCACGTGCGAAGTCAAAATTAATTTTACGATTGATGTTGACTTGCGTAATACCGGGTAGCTTAATTTCTACAGGATCCTCAATGCTAATAATATTGCGCGTACTTTCATTTAAGAGCGCTAATGCATGATACAAAGTGAGTGTCTTGCCACTGCCGGTGGGCCCTGTGACCAGAATCAAACCTTGCGGCTGCTTAAGACATTCTTGAAATTCTTGCGCGTTTTGTAGTGAAAATCCCAACTGCTCTAAAGTGACTAAATCGTGATTATTCTCTAATAAACGGATGACCAATTTCTCGCCATAGACAGTAGGGCAACTTGAAACGCGACATTCTTTGTGAAAACTTTGGGTTGCGTAAAAGCTAAATTGACCATCTTGAGCCAGTCGTGTTTCCGCAATATCCATATGAGCTAAAACCTTTAAATGATTAGTAAGCTGGCACGCCTGTGTTTTGTTAAGCTGATGAGCTTGAAAGAGCAGCCCGTCGATGCGCAATCGGATACGCAGATCATCGGCTTGAGGCTCAATATGAATATCGGAAGCACGCTGCTGGATGGCATTTCTCAGCAGGTTTTGACTAAAGTCGATGGCAGAAAATTCAGCGTGCATAACCCAGTACCACCCCGCCCCCACTACTTTGCCAGCTAAGCCCTTGTGTCGCTATGGTGGGGGTTAAAATATAATTATCTTCAGGCTTGATACCATCGTGATTATTGGGGGTAATGCTAATCATTCCAGCCCTAACCTCAATGTGATTAATCAGCTTATGAGTGTCATTTAGAGCCGGAGGCACGCTTGATTTTCCAGCGTCACAGTTATTCAAATCCCCTGTGGTTTGATAGCATTCCTCCACCCCGATTTTATAAGGTGCAGTGGCCTGCACAATCTCGGCATAATGAGCGCGCCGCGTATAGTTTTGATATGAAGGGGCTGCTAGCGCAATTAAAATACCGATGATCGCAATGACGATCATCAATTCAATCAAGCTGAAACCACGGACATTATGATACATAAGACCTCCCAAGCTAATAGTATTCCAACCCATTAGCGTTTCTCACCGCGATTACAATTGCCGTTTTTAGGTTCAACTTTATAGTTTGATTTTGACTTGAGCGATACTCGGGAAAGTCGGGGATTGATTTTTGGGTAGCACCAAAAATCTAAGCTGTTATACTATCTCCCTTGTGCCTTAAGGGGTGTAAACAAGTTTTTTGGGTTTGGATTAAAGTAAGTTTCGTAATGAAACTACTCAAAGATTAAGGAAAGATACATGACACATAAGATGAATAAGTTAATTGCCGCTTTTGAAATTATTGGCGGGGTTATTGGTATTGTAATGGGGGTTATGCCTTTGTTTAAACTCGAAGGTGTACAAGGCCCAACAGGTGAGGTTGTAGCCTATTTTGCTATCTGCTTAGGCTTTGCTCTGTTATACGCTTTATCTTTGTATGCCGGTATTGAGCTATGGAAGGAAAAACGCGTTGGTTATAAATTGTCGATTTTTTCCCAAGCTTTGCAAGTGCCTATGTTTGCCTCTAGTTATGTGATCTATAACTTCTTCTCAGCGATCAGCTTATCTGTCTTGATCAGTGAGTTGGGTCCTAGCATCAAATTTCTAATTGGTAACAGCTTTTCATTAGGTTTTGTGCGTCCTGATGTACCCTTTGCTTTTGGTATCAATCTGGTTGCTTTAGCCATCTTGATTTACTTGGTACACAGTTTACGTAAGAAAGTAGATTAATTAGCTATTTCCACTGAAGACTGGACGCAGTTTGTGCGCCTAGCCTGACTTCTCCTTTAGCCGGGTCAGTTCATTACTTTGTTCGCATCTCTCCTTATTAAATCCCACCGCTGCTATCTGATCAAAATAGGCCACATATACCCATCGTAGTTCAAGATGCGAAGCTAAGCTTCCACCTTAAGTCGACTTTGAGGCGTTCTTCAATCACAAAAAGCT
>JBDNGR010000016.1:0-10237 GCA_041689165.1 Coxiellaceae bacterium | reverse complement strand
TGCCTTAGCAATGGCGGTGAACCGTTATGTTTTCACTACCATTGATTCGCAATCCCCTGCTGAGGTTTTATTTGAATTATTTAATTTAAAACACAAAAGCACTCACAGCCTAGATAAATTACGTAAATTAAAGTCACGCTTAGAAAATGCTTATTTGGCTTTTCAGCGCGGAGACAAAGGGATTCGTGACGTACTTAAGAAACCTTTTGAACTGATGCAGTACACTGCGACAAACTTGGTTGATCGCTTAAATCTGTCTGTGTCTAAAGGAATAAAGATTTATACCGAATCAAGCATACCGATGGGCTGTGGCATGGGATCTTCTGCGGCCACCATCGTCAGCACTAACCATGCCCTAGGTCATTTTTATCATCAGCCACTGCTGTTAGATCAACATTTGGCTTTAGGTTTAGCCGCTGAAAACTTACAACATGGCAACTCCAGTGGTTTAGATTTGCGCTTAGCCATACAAGGCGGTTGTTTACTATATTGTGATGGTGAAGCAGAAACACGCCCTGCCCCCTCCTTGCACTTGCGCATCATTAATACCGGAACACCCGAATCAAGCACCGGTGAGTGTGTGCGTTTTGCAGCAAAACATTTGTCACCACCCTTGCTCGATAAATTTGAAGCGGCTTGCCTCGCTCTTGATCAAGCCTTATCGCAGTCCGATGATGCGGCGAGTTTATTAGCTATTCGCAAAAACCATCAGCTGCTGACACAAATCGGTGTAGTCCCTAAAAAAATTCAGCAATTCATTGCCGCACTTGAAGAACGCGGTATGGCTGCAAAAATTTGTGGCGCCGGCTCCATCACTGGTGATGCCGCAGGCATTGTCTTGATTGCGGGGGATGGACTTATTAACGATTTACTACTTGATTTCAATTATCACGTCGAAGAAATTCATTACGAAGCTGAAGGTGTGAAAATTGTTTAGCTTGAAAGCTTCAGCACCTGCCAGCATGATGTTACTAGGTGAGCATGCGGTATTACAAAATTATTCAGCCATAGTCTGTGCTATTAATCGCCGCATTACAGTAAATTTAACACCGCGCTCGGACAATAAAATCCATATCGAATCTGCACTCGGTGAATTTAAGTCCACTCTGGATAATTTCAGTTCGGATCCTCGTTTCAAATTTATTTGTGCTGTAATTGAATCTTTTAGAAATAAGCTTATCCAAGGCTTTAACTTAAACATTCATTCAGACTTCTCACATCAAGTGGGCCTGGGTTCATCTGCGGCTGTCACCACCAGCTGTGTCTGTGCTTTTGATCGCTGGTTGAATGCAGGGTTTCCTTTTGATCTACACACTGTTTTTTTAGCAGCACGTAGTATTGTGCAGAACGTGCAAGGCTTAGGCTCGGGTGCTGATGTAGCAGCTAGCGTATGGGGTGGAACTCTTGCTTATCAAATGAACCCTCTGTCAATTACTAAACTCAAATACAATCCTCCTATTAGTGCTGTTTATAGTGGCCACAAAACTCCCACGCCGGAAGTAGTGCGTTGGTTAGAAGCAGAAGCATTAAAATTTCCTGAACGCATTCAAACATTATTCGAAAAAATAAATGCGAGCTGCGTCAAAGCAACCGCTTTTATTAATCAAGGCGACTGGTCAGCGCTAGGCTCCATTCTTAACGAGAATCAACGCTATATGCAGGAACTTGGTTTGAGCAATGCAATGCTGGATGAATTAAATCAGCAGCTTCACAGCCATCCTGAAATTCTGGGATCAAAGATTTCTGGCTCAGGCATGGGTGATTGCGTTATCGCTATTGGTGAGTTACAGTCAAGAATCTTTCCGCAAAATCACCAACAAACCCTATCGAGTGTTCAACAATTTGATCTACATGTTGAGCCACAAGGAGTTACTTATGCTACCAGCTGATGTTGTTGAGCTCATTCTTGGAGATCGTGCGCGCGTACCACACTTAACATCCGGTGAAGCTTTTGCGCCCACTAATATTGCTTTAGTTAAATACTGGGGGAAACGTGATCCGGGTTTGAATTTACCCATTACCGACAGCCTGTCTATTTCTCTTGGCGCTAAAGGTGCCGCAACCCGTATTGAAGTTGCAGAAAGCCCACAAGACAATTTTTTTCTTAATGATCATGAACAAGAAGCTGATTCAACTTTTAGTTCACGCCTCAGTCAGTTTTTAGATTTATTTCGTTTCGATAATATTCACTACCGAGTTTATACCAAAGTTAATATTCCCATAGCTGCGGGGCTTGCATCATCGGCCTGCGGTTTTGCCGCCATAGTCAAAGCACTCAGCAACTTGTATGGTTGGGAGCTCAGTTCAACTGAATTATCGATATTGGCGCGCTTAGGTAGTGGTAGTGCGTGTCGCTCTATTTACCCAGGTTTTGTGTGGTGGCAAAAAGGCACTCAAGCCGATGGCATGGATTGTTATGCTCTTCCTCTCGCACAACAATGGCCCGAATTACGAATCGGTCTCTTGCTTATCAATCAGGAAACTAAAGCTATTGGCTCACGTCCAGCGATGCAAAACTCACTTAAAACCTCATATCTATATGGCAGCTGGCCGCAGCAAGCCGCACATGACTTAAATGTGGTGCACGAAGCTATACTTTCACAAAATTTTGATACTCTAGGCACAACCAGTGAGCACAATGCTCTTTCAATGCACGCTACTATGATTTCTGCTTGGCCACCCATTGTCTACTCTATTCCTGAAACCTTAGCGGCTATGCATAAAATTTGGTATTTGCGTCAACAAGGCTTGCCGCTGTATTTCACGCAAGATGCGGGACCAAACTTAAAATTATTATTTTTGCAAAATGATCTGGGGAGTGTTCTAAAAGAATTTCCTGGCTTGGAAGTTATTGCGCCATTTGCTAACTAATCCTTGTATTGCTCGGGCATAAATCAGCTCTTAATCTAAGATCCATGAAAACTTATTTTTTTATATAAATGCGAGCCAAGGTAATGGCACGCTTTATATTGGCGTCACTGCAAATATAGCTGAATGAATTTGGCAGCATAAAAATAAAGTGGTTAAAGGTTTCACTGCATAATACGTGAGCGCTCAATAAGCCTCAGCTAGAATAGTCATAATTGAAGCTGCCTATTTAAAGCCTTTGACCCGAGGGATTTTATTATGCAGGAAGATTTAACGAATTTGAGCAAAGAAGAGCAACGTCGACAGCAGAAGAGAAAAAGACATTATTTCTCGCCTCCTCATTCATGACCTTCCATAGCCGCTCTATTGAGTTGAGATTTGGACTGTAGGGTGGTAAAAAAGTGAAGTTCAATATTTTTTTCTAGCGCTTGCTCTCGAACTAACTGACTTCGGTGGTAACCTGACCGATCTAAAATGATGTGTATTTTAGGTGCAGTACGATAGGCAACTTTCAATTGTGCAAAAAAAGCTACGGTGGTCTCTGCATTCACATAATCAGGACGACAGCTAACGACATTCATTGTAGAGAGCTCGATAGCACCCATCACATTAACTCTTGTTTTTGAAGCTGTTTAAGCAATGGGCTTATCAACCCCTTTTTTTATCCAGCCACAAACAACTTTAGTCGCCATAGTTGGATGCACCGAGTCCATAAACAGTATTGGCTCATCGCTTGGGGTATCAGCCACTAATGACAAGTACTTTTCAATAAATTCTTCTTGCTTGGCAAGGTCTGCTTTGGCGGGAACATTTTTAGGGTGCTTGTAATGGATGCGTAGCGCTTGTGCGATAGCCTTGTTTTTCCAACCTTCATTTTTTAATAGCACGGCTTTTATGCGATCGGCAATGCGCCGATCGTCCTCATAACGATGGCGTAGTTCTAAATCTTGTTTTTGCTCGTCATTGAGCGGCTGAAATCTCATGGCCGTATTGGTAATCCATTTCAGAAAAAATTTCCAGTACTTTCAATAGCGATGGGTATATGCCGGGAAGACAAGGATTCAAGTAAATCTGAGCTTAGCGTCCCTGGCAGCTGGATCGCGGCATCTCTGCCGGCAAGACAGCATAAGGAAATGATGACAAAAAATTACGAAAACACACCTAACTGTAAAAACACAAACAAAGGAACGGCAGCAATTAAACCATCAACGCGATCAAGAATGCCACCGTGTCCAGGTAACAAGTGACCACTGTCTTTGACATTAGCCATACGCTTGAAAAGACTTTCAACCAAGTCACCCATTACAGCAAAAATAACGGTGATAAAAACTATCGGGAAGATACGCCACGGTTGCCAATAGATGGGCAGCCATGGCAGAACAACAGCTGTGTAAATCATCGCAGCGGCTATCCCGCCGATCGCGCCTTCCCATGTTTTGTTTGGGCTAACTGATTTTGCCAAGGGACGCTTACCCCAACGTTTACCGATGAAATAGGCTGCACTGTCGGTAATCCAAACTAGAGTCAATAAATACAAAGTCCAACTAAAGCCTTCAATTTGCTGACGCAAAATATTCATTGCAAGCCAAGCAATTACCAACACTGGAGCACCCATGATTAAACGAAGCTTTGCCTGGTTTAACGCGAGCGGAGCTTTCTGATTAGCATAGAATAATACCGCTACAAACATCCAGGTCCACAGCAAAATAACAAAACACAAGTTAAGGACTACTGGCAAAAACAACATAATGCCAAAGTAAAAAGCCACAAAAATCAAATAACCACTCTTGTGAATATTAGAATGCAAATCAGCGAGACCCGCCCATTCCCAAGCCGACAATAATAGTACTAAAGCCGTAAAAACTGGGAAAATATAAGGCAGGTCGGTAGCTAGTACCCACACCACGATCAAGATGAGGGCCGCTGCAGTTAAAATTCGTTTCAAAAGCATGGTTGTTTCCTTATGAAAATATCGAATGTTTACACCAATCCAAAGCGGCGCTGTCTTTCAGCATACCAATCTAAAGCTCTATCGAAATCTTGCTCAGCAAAATCAGGCCATAAGCACTCTGTGAAATAAAGTTCCGTGTAGGCAAGCTGCCACAATAAAAAATTACTAATACGTTGCTCTCCGCTAGTGCGGATCAACAAATCAGGATCACCCAAATCTTGTAATGACATATGACCATTTATATCTTCAACTCTAAGTTTTGCCGCGTCTAAACTACCTGCTTGCACTTGAAGAGCGATTGAACGTAATGCCTGAGCAATATCCCAGCGACCTGTATAGTTAACAGCCAACGATAAGACTAAGCCCGTGTTATTCGCTGTTAAGTTTTCGGTTTCTTCAACATGTTTTAATAATTTTTTTGAGTAGAATTGACGATCGCCAATCACCTGAAATCGAATATTATTCTTATGAAGCTTGTTCACCTGCTCATTCAAAGTACTTGAAAATAATGACATCAAAAAATCAACTTCAGTTGACGGTCGGCCACGATTCTCCAAACTAAAGGCGAACAATGTCAGAGCCCTGATCTGCTTTTTAACACAGTGCTCTATGAGATTTTTAGCACTGTCCGCGCCCTGATTATGACCTGCGATGCGCGGAAGTCTACGCGACTCTGCCCAACGACCATTACCATCCATTATAACTGCGATGTGTTGAGGAAGCTTATTCATGGGATTATTCATTCAATTAGGTTTGTTCGCAGGGTCTCTACAGCTTACACCGCCATCAAATCCGCTTCTTTCGCCGCCACTAGAGCTTCCACTTGAGCAATAAATTTATCAGTGGTTTTTTGAATTACGGTCTCAGCACGTCGCTCATCATCTTCATTAATCGATTTATCCTTTAGCAGATCCTTGATATGAGCATTGGCATCACGACGAATATTACGAATAGAGACACGCGCTTTTTCTGCTTCATCCTTAACAATTTTTACTAAATCGCGACGACGCTCTTCTGTTAGAGCAGGAAGAGGAACGCGAATAACAGTTCCTGAGGTGGTAGGATTTAAACCCAGATTAGCCGTTAAAATGGCTTTCTCAATCGCTGGCACCAGCATTTTTTCCCAAGGCGATACTAAAAGCATTCTGGCATTTTCAGCTGTGACGCTCGCCACTTGGCTTAAAGGTGTGTCATTACCATAATAATCCACCATCAGATGTTCAATGAGACCGGGTGATGCTCGACCTGAACGCAGACGAGTTAATTCAGTTTGAAAAGCTTCAATACTTTTATGCATACGCACTTCGGCATCTTGGGTGATTTTATTAATCATGATGTTACTTCCATAAAACTAATTTAAGGATTCTCTACAGAGATCTAAGTTACTCAACCAACGTGCCCTCATCTTCACCTTGAATAATGCGAAGTAGAGCGCCGGGCTTGTGAATATTAAACACTCGTAGAGGTAGCTTATGATCACGGCATTGACAGAATGCTGCCAAGTCCATTACAGCCAATTGTTTATCGAGTGCTTCTTGATAGCTTAAATGGCTATAACGCTTTGCGTTCGGATCTTTAGCCGGATCAGCTGAATAAATTCCATCGACATTAGTCGCTTTTAAAACCACATCGGCTTCAATTTCGATACCACGCAAGCTAGCTGCTGAATCGGTGGTGACAAAAGGATTACCAGTTCCCGCAGCAAATATCAGAATACGTCCTTGCTCTAAATGATGAATAGCTTTGCGGCAATCAAAGTGTCCGACAATACCACTCATTGGAATGGCCGATAGAATTCGGATTGGAAAACCAGCTCTCTCAAATGCATCGCGCAATGCTAGACCATTCATGAGTGTTGCCAGCATTCCCATATAATCGCCAGTAACTCGATTAATACCAGCAGCAGAGAGAGCGGCGCCGCGGAAAAAGTTTCCACCACCTACCACAACACCCACTTGCACGCCCAAATTATGGATTTCACCAATCTCGCGTACCATACGATCGAGCACCTTAGGATCGATAGTATGAGTACCATCTCCCATTAAGGCTTCACCACTCATCTTTAACAAAATACGACGATATCGTAGCGTCCCTTCTTCAGCCATTATCAGTATTCCTTACTTTGATGAATTTACTTGAGCCATTACTTCTGCAGCGAAATCAACCGTTTCCTTTTTCATGCCTTCGCCCACTTCAAAGCGAACAAAAGATTTTGCTATCGCGTTATGTTGCTTTAAGAGATCCGCCACTGTTTGATCAGGGTTCTTTACAAAAGGCTGCCCTAATAAACTATTTTCACCTAGGAATTTCTTAATGCGACCTTCAACCATTTTAGCGGCGATTTCAGCAGGTTTTCCACTGTCAGCAGCTTGCGTCATAAATATCTGGCGCTCCATTTCAACTAAATCTGCTGGCACATCTTCAGGACTTAAAGCCTTAGGATTACAAGCAGCTACATGCATGGCGATATCTTTAGCAAGACTCATATCACCACCTTCTAGCTCTACAAGTACACCAATCCGATTACCATGCACATAGGCTGACACCTGGTGCGCTGTATTAACGCTTACGATACGACGTAGTTGAATATTTTCACCACTTTTGTTGACTAGTTCGCGGCGTGCATACTCAACATTATTACCAGAGCCTAATGGCATTTCAGCTAAAGCTTCCACCGTAGCCACTTTTTCTTGTAAAGCTTTGTTGATAACTTCTTGCGCAAACTCAGCCAATTGGCCACGTGCTACGAAATCAGTTTGGCAATTTGCTTCCATCATATAGGTTATTTTACCGTCCTGACTTTGTGCTACAACGACCACACCTTCCGCTGCTAATTTACCAGCTCGTTTGTCGGCCTTTGCCATACCTGTTTCGCGAAGATAAACGATGGCATCTTCAATATTACCCGCTTTTTCTAAAGCTTTTTTGCATTCCATCATACCCGCAGCGGTACGCTCACGGAGTTCTTTTACATCACTTGCTGAAACGCTCATTCTTATTTTTCCTTTAATTTACAACATTCCCACTGAAAAGAGCAGGAACGGTTGTTTGATTTACTCTTCTGCTTTTTCAGCGGGTTTTTTCTTGACTGCAGGTTTTGCTTCAGTCGCATCATCAGAGGCTTTCACGACTGCTTTTTTAACTACTCTTTTCGCAGGCTTTACTGGCTCTACAGCTTCTACGGCTTGAACCACGGGTTCAACAATGATTGCCTCATCCACGATAATTTCATCGCTCTCTTCAGCTACATCTTCATCATACTCGTTCACTAAACTACCATGCTTAACTTTTGCTTTCTTAGTCACGATTTTTTTAGCAGCTGCTTTGTCTTCAGATTCTTCTTCCACAATCGTTTCGACAGTACCACGTGCTTCAAGAACAGTATCAGCTACCGCTTTACAATACAGACGGATAGAACGCATGGCATCATCATTACCAGGTACTGGATAATCAATACCATCAGGCGTTGTGTTTGTATCTACAATACCAACCACTGGAATACCAAGACGACGCGCCTCTGTCACTGCAATTTTCTCAAGGCCCACATCAATAACAAAAAGGGCATCTGGTAAACCATTCATGTTTTTAATTCCGGCTAAACAAGATTCTAATTTACCTTTTTCACGAACTAGGTTAAGCAATTCTTTTTTTGTCATTTGCTCAACTTTATTGCTCGCTAATAAGGCTTCTAATTCTTTGTATCGCTTAATAGATTGGCGGATCGTTTTGTAGTTAGTCAGCATACCGCCCAACCAACGGTAATCAACATAAGGCATACCGCAACGAGTCGCTTCTTCGCGCACGATTTCTTGTGCTGCATGTTTAGTGCCGACGAATAAAATTTTGCCACGACGTGAAGCCACTTTAGAAATGAATTCCAGAGCATCACGAAACATCGGCAAGGTGTGTTCTAAGTTGATAATATGAACTTTGAAACGCGCTCCGTATATGAAGGGCGCCATCTTAGGGTTCCAATAACGAGTTTTATGGCCAAAGTGAACACCGGCCTCAAGCATCTCACGCATCGATAATTCGATCATTTTTTTCTCCAGGGTTATTGATTCACTCGTACAGTGAATCACTTCCACCAGCCCTATGATTTAAACCTCTCTTAGAGAGAGGCACCCTAAATCATTGTTGAGCGAGTGTGCGATTTAATTTGCCAAAATCGGCGATGCTTTATATCATGGATAGCCTGTAACAACAATAAACTCAGTCAAATCAATTCCTGCTACCTGCAGTCAAAACTAAGGCCACACAACTCATGTCAGTCACCATTAAGACTCCTGAAGAATTACAAAAAATGCGTATTGCAGGTCGCTTAGCCGCAGAGGTTTTAGAAATGATTGAGCCCTTTGTGAAACCAGGCATTACGCCAAATGAATTAGATCGAATTTGCCATGATTATATGGTGCAACAGCAAGATACAGTGCCAGCACCACTCGGTTATGGTGGCCCTAAAAACCCCTTCCCCAAATCCATTTGTACTTCAATCAACCACGTGGTCTGTCATGGCATTCCCAACGATAAAGCTCTGAAGGAAGGTGACATCCTGAATATCGACGTTACCGTTATCAAAGATGGCTACCATGGCGATACCAGTCGCATGTTTGAAATCGGCACTGTCGCACCCTATGCACAACGCCTAATTCAAGCAACACAAGAATGCCTATATTTAGGTATTCAAACTGTAAAAGCTGGGGCACGCTTGGGTGATATCGCGGCTGTCATTCAAGAGCACGCTGAAAGCCATCATTACTCGGTAGTCAGAGAATATTGCGGGCATGGGATTGGTCGAGTTTTCCATGAAGATCCGCAAGTCTTGCATTACGGGAAAGCTGGTACTGGGCTTTTGCTTGAGCCCGGCATGACTTTCACGATTGAACCCATGATCAATCTTGGCAAACGCCATGTAAAACTCATGCCGGATGGCTGGACGGTGGTTACTAAAGATCACAAACTCTCTGCTCAATTTGAACACACTATTGCTGTGACTGAGACCGGCTACGAAATTTTAACTTTGCGCAAAGAAGAACACTTTCATCAATTCTGGACTCATTAAATCGGTGATGGTTTTGCAGCAACACCAACAAAGCCTATTGATGCGACTAAAGAACCACTGCCCGGCCCTTTACTGCCTAGCCTTTTACTACTTACTGCCTGGACCTGGACCATCCCCTTCCTCAGCACTACTACCCGCTTTAATCGTGGGCTCGTGCCGCCCTCGCCTAGTTGCCGCACCTGTCAAGCTTGGGTTTCGCCTCAGCGCATTAGCAGGAACTGCAAAGGGTGGCAGTAATAGAGGCGCAGGGACAACGGAACGCCCAACCACTTCACCAACAGGATAGTTATTCAAGATGCGAAGTTTTAAGTTTCAGCTTGCGAGCAGTGGCCCGATGACATTCCGCAAAAGCGAAG
>JBDNGR010000015.1:0-3487 GCA_041689165.1 Coxiellaceae bacterium | reverse complement strand
GGGTACATGCCAGCCTTTCTTTTTAGGATATTTATTGGGCATATTATTGAGGGCAACAATGAATTTAATGAAGCGCAACAATACCAGCTTATTTACAAACTTGCTCGAAGTTGATCGTTTTTTGAGCTAAGCAACAAAGCCCCAGCAAGCTATAGATCTGCCTAAATTTTAGTAAACAATCCAGTTCATGGGGTTAAGCAACAAAGCCCTTCAGATTCATAATTTAGCTTTATATCATTGTTTCATTATAAGCTGGCTAAGACGTTCATTGATTAGGAACACGTCAGGCATTATATATAGAGACCAGTGCTGCTGGTGTTCCCGATACGAGCACAAAACCACGTTCGTCACGCAGCCATTAATACTTATAAATGAACAATAACCACTGATAAATGAACGTAAATCCCATTGTTAAATCGCGTAATTTTGACTAAAACAAGCCAAATATGACCAAAGAACAACCAATAAAAAGCGTTAGGCGAGCGGACACCTTGTTGATAGTGAGTCATTTAAATTGTAGTAGGCGTTAGGCGAAGGAGCTGTCAGGCACTTTCAGACTAAAGAAGCGTTTAATGCTTTGCAGGCATCCGGTTAGGGTGTCGAGCGAGGCTATTTTTTTGACTTTAACGGATTGGGTATCGAGTGGGATAGCGGCTCCTAAGCGACCGGCGCGGCGTTTTAATAAGATAACATTAAGCAACTGAATTCTATCGCCATCGAGGTGATAGGTTGCCTTGGCAGCGCGCCCTACTCTTTTTTGTTTAAGTCCTAACTTCGCGAGCAAGGTACCGACGAAGCGTAGGGGGTCACGCGCCAGTTGTGCGGTTTGTGGCAAGCTGATGATACCGCGCAAGATAGCGCGATTAGTTTCGATGAACGCAATAAAGCCGTTGTTGAGGAGGGTTTCTTTGGTGTAGTGATAGTCGGCGGTGTTCAAGGACTGTTTATCGGAGGTCAAGTGCAGGGCGGCTAGCAGTTGCTGGTATAAGCTTTGCGCGGTGGCGATGTGTTTGACATCGGCGGCAAATTGGGGGCTGGATGCGGTTTGTGCTAAGAATTGTTGTTTCGCGGCGTCGACATCACTCAACGCCATCTCCAAGGTTAAGACTTGTTTTTTAAAGCGGTTATCGCCATCGATTGAGGCGATGGCCTGAATACTGTCGGTATCATTGCTTGCTAGCTGAAAGAACTCAATGGTTTGTTGTTTTTTAAAGCATCTAGTCTGCTCCATGCTTTTGCGCGGTAGATTCAAGAGTTCGCGCAAGGCGTGAGCGGAGTCTGGTGCATCAGCTTGTCCCACGGCCTGTGCGTCTGCTTGCGCAAAGGCTTGTTTAAGGTGTCTAAACTGTTTTCGGGTTTCATTATCAGGTGAGCTGGCGGCATAAGACAGGTTAATGCCGTCATCCAATGAAAGAAGGGCGAATTGCTGGTAGAAATCGTTTAGGCTGCGGTGTCGGTCACGAGTGACTGACAGACACAAGGCTTCGTAGTGTGCATTCATCACCACGCGTGCACCGTCGTTGGTTAAACGCATGAGGTTTAAGTCATGTTGATGGGTGGCCAGCCAACGTGCGGATATGGACTCTGTATCGAGTGGGTGATAGGCATAGCGTTTTTCACAAAAGACGTGACGCACGGTGGCATTTCGTACCCGACCCAGTGCTTGCATGCAATCATTGGCGGTGTTGATGGAGCTTAAAAAAACACCACCGACGGAATCAAAATGGCCGTTGTCGATGGACACCCCGGTGCTAACACTGGGGGTACAGACCAAATAATCGTATTGTTTAGAGACCGCATTGACGTCTTTGAAAAAGGCTTGATTGGCTAGGTCGCCGGCGTTATCACTGGCGATATAGAGTCCGCGTTTTTCAGGAAAGGTGGCTTTGATGGTGGAAAAGGTTTTAAAGGCATCGGCTTTGGAGTTAAAGGTTAAAAAGGCGGTTTGATTATTGTTTAAGGCGCGCATGGCGTCTAATTGCACGCTTTCGCCACTGTCGTGGAAGATGATTTCACGAGGGTCTTTATTGGTGTGGTTATTAAGGTGTACGGTAACGGGCTTGTCCTTACAGGTGGCTTGAATGAGTTGCACGGTTGAGCGGCTTAAATGAGCATCTAGACAGATGAGTGTTTTAGCCTGTGCCATGACGTGCATGAGCACGCTAAACACCAGGGGCTTTTGGTCAATGTGGGTGGTGAGACGAGCCAGTACTTGCTCTATTTCATCAATCACCACGATGTCGTAATCGCGCAACGAGGCATGCGCTGTGAGTTTACCTAATGAATTGAGGCAAATAGCCAAACGTGACTCCATGTGCAAGTCGTACTTGTCGCATTCGTTGTAACTGCAAAGACCAAGGCGGGCTGCTGCACTTTCTACCAATGAAATTAAATGGGTGGTAAAGAGCACGGATTTTGTGGGGTTTGCTTTAACCAGTGCTTCGACCACCGCGGTTTTACCGGTGCCTATCGGCGACTTGATGAGGTGTACGCCTGGGGTAAAGGCTACGTCCGTCAGGTAGCGGTGGTTGTAGGTGGTGCGATTGCCAAGGTCAAATTGATGATGAGAGATGACACCATGCTGATAAGTTTGGTGTTTACGCAGCTCGTGGGTTAGGGCAAGGGCTATGTCAGGTTTTTGCGGGACGGTAGTTTCTATTACCTGCATGCCTGCGAGCTGCATCAAGTCGTTGAAGTCGGTAGCGTGAGCCTTTTTTTCAGCCCTATGCTCGGCGTCATGGGCTAAGGTGGCGAGTAACACCTGCTCAAGGACTGGCATCGCTACCAGGGCTTGCAGGAGGAATGGGCTGTTACCAGTGAAGGTCACCGCCAATTCAGTGAACACATGATGAGATAGCACGGTGGGTAATGTGGGAACCTGGGTAAAATCAGGGGTGCAGACCAAGGCGTCCCGCAGTTTAAAGGCCGCACGATTAGCGTGAATAAGGCCGGTGTTACCCAGCGGGTAGCCATTGGGCAATCGTTTATCGGCTTTTTGCCAATCGTTGTCTGCCCAGAAAATAATTTTGGTTTTAGGAAAGCGTGCTTTCAATTGACGCGCTACTGTCAATAGGTTGAAGGCATCCAGGGCTGAGAAGACAGGCTCTCCTAAGGCTATATGAAGACTGGCCGCCGTGGCAACCCCTTCACAGATATGAACGGTAGTGACTTTCTCAGGGAGCTCTTGAAGGCCTATGAGAGCAAAGTGACCTTTCTTAGTCAAGCCCTTGGTGAAGCGTTTGTCGCCGTTGTTAAATATAGTTTGTAAGCCTTGATAGTCGCCCTGCTGATTGATGATTTTCACGCACATATGAGACGCGGCAAAACGGATCCCTGGTATAACTTCATCGCCCAACCCTTTTCGATTCAAATAATGATTTATGCCAATTGGATCCAGTGTGTTCCAATGGGCTTTATCACGGGCTAAGTAATTAATGATAGAAGTTGACACTCGTCGGGTTGGCACAGAATTTGAAACAGGTGTTGT
>JBDNGR010000014.1:0-6550 GCA_041689165.1 Coxiellaceae bacterium | reverse complement strand
TTGAGCTTTTTGTGATTGAAAAACGCCTCAAATTCGACCTAAAGTGGAAGCCTAGGTTCGCATCTTGAGCTACGATGGGTATATGTTTAAGGGTTTGAAACTGAACCCTTATAAGTTCTTGTATTAACTAATTGATAAGGAAGACAAAATGCTCAGACACCTACAAACCCATCTAATAGCCGCGCTCTTAGCTTGCTTGGTTGGCTGCAACACCGTGCATGGAGCTGGTGAAGATATTTCAGCCAGTGGCAAAGCCATCAGCAAAGCATCTACTACAACCCAAGAAAAAATCTAGCGCTGCTTAAGCTGCAAAACGGCAATTAAAATCCTAGCGTGAAAATCTCTTGGCCCAAAAGATCAGATGTCTTCACCGAAGAGGTTAGCTGCCGTTTTTAAGATTACTCCAAATTAAAACGAGATCGAAAAATTGAAAGCCGTATCTATTCAAGAAATAAATCAGGCTGTTGAATGCCTCCGCAAAGGTGAAATCATTGCCTACCCCACCGAGGCAGTATTTGGCCTCGGTTGCGATCCCATCAATAAAGCCGCCGTAGCGAAACTGATCGCCATTAAAAATCGTTCAATCAGTAAAGGTTTTATTTTGGTGGCTGCTGAATGGCGGCAACTTGAAGATTATGTTGAAGCTGTTCCCCCCAAATGCTTAACTAAAATTCAAAGCACCTGGCCCGGCCCTTATACCTGGATTTTTCCGGTCCGTTCTTGGGTGCCTACAGGACTATGCGGAAACTTTTCAGGGATAGCTGTACGAATTAGCGCACATCCAATCGTCCAAGCTTTATGTCGCGAATTTGATTCTGCCATTGTTTCAACTAGCGCTAATCTCAGCGGCAACCCCCCTGCTCGCGATGCCAATGCCGTTAAAATGATTTTCGGTGATGAAATTAACTTTGTTTTAAATGCTGAGGTAGGTGGCCTGAACAAACCAACTGAAATTCGCGATGCTATCACAGGCGAAATTATTCGTGCCTAGGGCCGAAGACAGTGAGCCTCTCTCATAAACATCCATCAAAGCGGATGAATCTCAACAATAGCTTGATCATTGACACAACCAACCCCCTTCTACTTAGGAGCTTAAGCCGTTAAACTGCTGCACCTTATGAAGACACTTATTACTGATTTATTAACTCAAGCCCTAACTAAACTGGGAATCACTGACTACCCAGCCCTAAAACTGGAGCAATGCAAAGACCCCAAGCACGGAGACTTGGCATCTAATATCGCCTTACTGCTGGCAAAACCTTTGGCTAAAAATCCCCGCGCTTTAGCAGAAGAGATTGTGGCCGCGATTCCTCAAGTAGCTGAAGTCACTGCTATTAGCATAGCTGGCCCCGGCTTTATCAACTTTAAGCTCAATGACAACGTCTTCAGCCAAATCATTCCAAGGATTTTAAGCGCCAGCACAAGCTTTGGTCGTTCAAACCAGGGTCAAGCTAAGCGTATTTATCTGGAATACGTGTCGTCAAACCCTACCGGCCCGTTACACGTGGGTCATGGCCGAGGTGCGGCTTATGGTGCTTGTGTAGCTGATTTATTGAAAGCCGTCGGCTTTGAAGTGCATCGTGAATATTATGTGAATGATGCGGGTCGGCAAATGCAGATTTTGACTTTAAGCATCTTCTTGCGCTGCCTGGAACTTTTAGGTGAAACAATTGCATTCCCAACCAATGCCTATCAAGGTGACTATGTCATTGATATCGCCAAAGACTTTTTAGCAACACAGTCTGCCGCTTTAAAAGCTAATTATACTGAGCTTTATAGCCAACTACCGGCTGAGCTTAACAATGAAGATGGCAAAGAATTATATATTGATGCCTATATAGCCGCAATCAAACAGCACATTGGTGAAGCTACATTTAATGAGATACTCAATTTTGGCTTAACGGCAATTTTGGCTGATATGCGCCAAGATCTAGAAGAATTTGGCGTGGTTTTTGACCGCTGGTTCCCAGAAACTGAATTATTCAAAGATGGCTCCTTCGACGATGGCATTAACTTATTAAAAGCGCAAGGCCACACATATGAGCAAGATGGGGCTCTATGGTTCAGGGCCACCGCATTTGGTGACGAAAAAGATCGCGTGCTGATTCGCAAAAATGGACAACCCACTTATTTTGCTTCAGATGTGGCTTATCACTTGCATAAGTATAATGCCGGCTATGATGAGATCATTGATATCTTTGGCGCCGATCATCATGGTTATTTACCAAGAATCCGCGCCTTTTTAATGGGTCTCGGTAAAAATCCAGATAAGCTTAGCATTCTGCTCGTGCAGTTTGCCATTCTGTATCGTGGCGAAATCCGAGTTTCTATGACCACGCGCGGTGGTTCTTACGTGAGCTTGCGTGAGCTTCGTGCTGAAGTAGGCAATGATGCTGCACGCTTTTTCTATATTATGCGTAAAGCCGAACAACACTTGGATTTTGATCTAGAACTCGCTAAGTCTAAGTCTAACGAAAATCCCATTTATTACATTCAATATGCCTATGCGCGAATTTGTAGTGTGCAACGTCAAATGGCTGAGCGTGAATTGCATTGGGATAAAGCTAATGGTGAAAAACACCTATCTCTGCTTAGTAATAATCACGAAAAAGAACTAATGGTAGCACTCGCCAATTATCCAGAAATCGTTACAAACGCCGCTTTTAATCACGAGCCACACTTAGTAGCGCATTATTTGCAAAGTCTTGCCAATCTTTTCCATAGTTACTACAACGCCGAAACCTTTATTTTAGAAGATCTAAACTTGCGCGATGCGCGTCTTTGCTTAATTGCGGCAGCAAAGCAAGTTTTAGAAAATGGTCTACACTTATTAGGCTTATCAGCACCCGAAAAGATGTAGGATTAACCCATGAAGGATTATGCAAAATTCTCGAAAAAATCAGGGCCTGGACCCTTCTACAAGGGCATACTTGTTATTTGCATTCTAGTCAGCCTTACAGGTCTCGTTTATCTTGGCAAAGAGCTAATCAACAATCCTGAACTTAACGATAAACTAAAAAATTTGATCCATGGCGAATCGACAAAAGTTGCCACCAAAGCATCATCTAAGCCTGAAGCCAAACCGACAACTTCTATTAAAAAGCCAGAAGAAAGCATTCCACCCAAACCCAAATTTGACTTCTATACTTTGTTACCAAAAATGAAAATGAGCTCCACGGTAGAGGAAAGCCCCGCGGTACAAAAAGCTCCCACAAAGACGGGTACTGAATACTTCATATTACGGATCGCTTCTTTACAGAACCCCAATGCTGCCGATGAATTAATCGGTCGACTTAACCTATTAGGCGTGGACACTCAAACTCAGCTTATCCAAAAAAATGGCAGAACTTGGATTCGCATCATGAGCAAGCCATTTAACAGCTTTCAAGCAGCTGAAAGCGCTCAAGAACGCCTTCATCAACACCACATCGAAAGCTTGTTAGTTAAAACAAAAATTTAGTTCAATGTGATTCTCTCCTTGTTAATTTCGCTAATTACCATTGAATTTGGCGCAAACACCCCCATCTAGTTTCTTCATTAAGTAATGAGGGTTCACTATGGAACAATTTAGAGGTACGACCATTCTGTCGGTGCGTCGCAACGGCAAAGTTGTGATTGGTGGCGACGGTCAAGTCACCATGGGCAATACCATTATGAAAGGCAATGCTCGCAAAGTACGTCGTCTTTATAATCACAAAGTGATTGCAGGTTTTGCGGGTGGCACGGCTGATGCTTTTACCCTTTTTGAGTTATTCGAAGCAAAACTCGAAAAGCATCAAGGGCATTTAATGCGCGCTGCCGTTGAACTCGCCAAAGATTGGCGTACTGATAAGTTACTGCGACGCCTAGAAGCCTTAATGGCGGTGGCTGACCGTAAAGTCTCTTTAATGATTACCGGTAATGGCGATGTGATTGAACCCGAGCAGAGCTTGATTGCAATTGGCTCAGGTGGACCTTTTGCACAAGCTGCGGCACGCGCCTTGATTGATAACACCAAACTGAGCGCCATGGATATCGTTAAAAAAAGCCTAGACATAGCTGGGGATATTTGTATTTATACCAACCATCATTTCACGATCGAAGAATTGGAGTGTGACTAACACCTATGCAAAATTTAGACATTATGACGCCTACCGAAATCGTTGATTCATTAGACAAGTTTATTATTGGCCAAGCTGAAGCGAAGCGTGCTGTGGCGATCGCGCTGCGTAATCGCTGGCGCCGCATGCAACTCAACGCTGAATTGCGTCACGAAGTCACGCCGAAAAACATTTTAATGATCGGCCCAACTGGTGTGGGTAAAACTGAAATTGCACGCCGCTTGGCACATTTGGCAGGAGCGCCTTTTATTAAAGTAGAAGCGACTAAATTTACCGAAGTCGGCTACGTGGGGCGCGATGTTGAATCCATAGTACGTGACTTAGTTGATATCGCGATTAAAATGGCGCGCGAAAAAGCGACTAGAAAAGTAAAAGATCAAGCACGCCTCGCCGCAGAAGAGAAAGTCTTAGATGCTTTATTGCCAGTCGCTCAAACTACCGAAATGAGCGCTATTCAAAATGCCGCCATCAAAAAAGATTCAGCAACGCGAGAAATTTTTCGCCAAAAACTACGCGAAGGTAAATTAGACGACAAAGAAATTGATATTGAAATAACTAGCGGCACTATTGGCATGGAAATCATGGGGCCACCCGGAATGGAAGAGGTAGTTGGGCAATTACAAAACTTCATGGAAAACGTAAACAGTAAACGTCCCAAAAACAAACGTCTTAAAGTTAAAGATGCCTTAAAACGCTCGTGTGAAGAGGAAGCCGCTCGCCTCATTAATGATGAAGAGATAAAAGCCAATGCACTGGAAAATGTTGAACAAAACGGCATTGTGTTTCTAGACGAAATTGACAAGATTGTACGCACCCGCGGCTCAATGAGCGGCGGCGATGTTTCACGCGAAGGTGTACAACGTGACTTATTACCATTAGTTGAAGGTAGTACTGTTTTCACTAAGCATGGTATTGTCAAAACCGATCATATCTTGTTTATAGCTTCAGGGGCTTTTCACTTAGCCAAACCTTCCGATTTAATTCCTGAGCTACAAGGGCGCTTTCCGATTCGTGTGGAGCTGAATGCTTTAAGCAGTGATGATCTTTTACGCATCTTAACCGAGCCCAAGGCCTCCCTAACTGAGCAATATATGGCGCTGATGCAGACCGAAGGTGTGACACTTAAGTTTGCAAAAACCGGGGTGAAACGCATTGCAGAAATCGCCTATCAAGTAAATAATCAATCCGAAAATATTGGTGCCCGACGTTTACACACCATCCTGGAGCGTTTGCTAGAAAGCATTTCTTTTGATGCTAACCAGCGCCAAGGTGAAACGATTTCGATCACCGCCAGCTATGTGGATCAACAGTTAGCGACAATCGTCGCCAATGAAGATCTCAGCCGATATATTTTGTAGGACCCGGCTTTGTATGGGGACTAACAGCATGGCGCCCCATATGAAAATTGATTTTGATTTACCCGTACTTCCTCAAGCTGACTTCAGACCGCGCTGGGAAGGTAGCCACTTCGTATTAGAAAATGAAAACGTTTCGGTACTTGAATACAGCACCAATTTATCGGGCTGGAATGATGCTTTAACCGAAAGCTGTGAAATCATTGTGGGAGCCGATCACCCTTTTGAAAAAGCTTCGCGCCAACATGCTTTAAGCGAAATTAAAAAGCATCTTCCGCAAGCAAAAACCATCTTGGAGATCGGCTGTTCTTCCGGCTATCTTTTAGGCGACTTAAAGCAGCATTTTCCAAAGGCCACCATTTTAGGTGCCGATGTTATTAGCGCTTCTTTACAACGACTTGCTCAACGCCTACCTAATATACCTCTATTTCAGTTTGATTTAACGCAGTGTCCATTACCCGACAACTGTGTTGATGTAATCGTATTATTGAATGTTCTAGAGCATATTGAACAGGACCAAACAGCTCTATTACAACTCAAACGTATTTTAAAACCTGGCGGACTATTAATTATTGAAGTGCCAGCAGGCCCAGAACTGTACGACAAGTTTGACGATTATTGCCAACACTACCGCCGCTATAGCTCTACAGCATTAGCAAAGCTGTTCAGTAACAATGGGTTTAAAATTAAAAATCGTTCACACTTGGGCGCGCTACTCTATCCCGCTTATCGTTTAAGCAAACTAAAAGATCGTTATTTGAAAGAAGACTTAAACTCTCAGCAAATTTTTGCCAAAAATATGGCAACCGCACAGAAAAATCCTTTATTCAAATGGGTTATGCAGCTTGAGCTAGCACTAGGTAAGAAAATAAACTACCCCTTTGGAATTCGGTGTTTGTTGAGCTGTGGAAAAAAATAGATGGGGCGTAGATACTACATTAGTTTTCCGTGTTTTTTAAATATCTCACTGTAGGTCCTTTCCCCTCTCGCTTTATTTTACCCAACTTAACCAACTGATTTAGTTTTCTAGTCGCCGTATTTCTTGACACACCTAAACATGCTTCAACTTCATTTATCTTCACAGCTTCTTGTAAC
>JBDNGR010000013.1:0-3946 GCA_041689165.1 Coxiellaceae bacterium | reverse complement strand
GTAGCGCTTGTGCGATAGCCTTGTTTTTCCAACCTTCATTTTTTAATAGCACGGCTTTTATGCGATCGGCAATGCGCCGATCGTCTTCATAACGATGGCGTAGTTCTAAATCTTGTTTTGGCTCGTCATTGAGCGGCTGAAATCTCATGGCCGTATTGGTAATCCATTTCAGAAAAAATTTCCAGTACTTTCAATGGCGAGGGGTATAGAATTTTTCTTTACTAAAGTTTTTGGCATCCCATTAGGGAACTTTCAGTCCCGATGAGCGGCATAATTAAAGTTTGGCCACAGCACCAGGTAACTCTTTGGCCACTTGTTGTGGGTCGCGGTTGAAGAAGTTGGCCTCAAGCATCTTGGCTTTTTAGCTACTTTTGGGGTTTAAGGCAGGTATTTACTAAAAAACACCTGTTTTCCGCATTTCTGCTGCAAAGTTGCTTGACAGTCTGACAGAGCTTTTATTAGAATCGCCGTTCTTTGTAATTCCACCCCCATTTCAGGGTGGTGGTAGTTGATCCACCGATACTTACATATATTAAGCGGTGTTAATTCACTGGGGCTTTAGCGTCGGTGAAAAATCATAGTTTAAATGGAAAAACCATGGCAAGAATTAGTCAATTAGTTAGAAAACCTCGCGAACAAAAGCAACGAAAGACCAATGTTCCTGCTTTGGAACGTTGCCCGCAACGCCGTGGGGTTTGTATTCGTGTTTATACCACTACGCCTAGAAAGCCTAACTCAGCGTTACGAAAAGTAGCTCGGGTTCGCCTAACGAACGGTAGTGAAGTAACGGCTTATATTGGTGGTGAAGGCCATAACCTACAAGAGCACTCCGTGGTCTTGATCAGGGGCGGTCGTGTAAAAGACTTGCCGGGTGTGCGTTACCACATTGTTCGCGGTAGCTTGGATACCGCTGGTGTAGCTAATCGCCGTCGTGGTCGATCGAAGTACGGGGCCAAACAGCCTAAATCTTGAGAAAAATTGTAGGGACCACCTTAACGGCGGTTCTTTGTTATTAATATGATGCCAAATTAGAGTCTATTTAACATCGCTTTTGCAGCTGTAAAAGCAATGGTAAACAGACTCAATGGGTCAGCTGTTCTTAGCTTGGCCCAGTTAAGTTTGGAGTATCAGGGGTTAAAAATGTCCAGAAGAAAAGCCGCGCCTAAGCGCAGTATATTGCCAGATCCTTTATTCAAAAGTGAAGACTTGGCTAAGTTTATCAACACCGTAATGAAAAGCGGTAAAAAGTCTGTGGCTGAAGCCATTGTCTATGGGGCGTTGGCTAAAGTTGCTGAACGTCATCATGGTAAGGCTAAGGAAGAGGCTGAAGGTGAGGGCGGTGAAGGCGTAAGTACTGGTAAAAAAGCTAGTACCGACATCCGTGCGAGTGACGCGGCTCGCCAAACGGCACTCGATGTATTCAGTAAAGCAATCGAAAGTATCACTCCTAGCGTCGAGGTTAAATCTCGTCGTGTAGGTGGCTCTAACTACCAAGTTCCTGTTGAAATCCGTGCAACACGCCGTCTGGCTTTGGCTCGACGTTGGTTGGTGGAGTTCGCAAGTGCCCGCCCTGAAAAAACTATGATCCTGCGTTTGGCGGGTGAAATTATGGATGCTGTGGAAGGTCGTGGTGGCGCTGTTAAAAAGCGTGAAGATGTTCACCGTATGGCTCGCGCTAACCAAGCATTTGCTCACTATAGATGGTAATAATTCATGGCAACTAGAGAAATTCCCTTAGAAAACACACGCAATATCGGCATTATGGCTCATATTGATGCTGGTAAAACAACGACTACGGAACGAGTTCTGTTTTATACCGGAGTTTCCCACAAAATTGGTGAAGTGCATGATGGCGCTGCGACTATGGACTGGATGGTTCAAGAGCAAGAACGTGGCATTACCATTACTTCAGCAGCGACTACGTGTCACTGGAGTGGTATGGATAAACAATTTCCGCGTCACCGTATCAATATTATTGACACCCCTGGACACGTAGACTTCACGATTGAAGTAGAACGTTCATTACGAGTATTAGATGGCGCATGCGCTGTATTCTGTGCGGTGGGCGGTGTAGAGCCACAAAGTGAAACTGTTTGGCGTCAAGCTAATAAATATGGCGTTCCTCGTATTGCCTTCGTTAATAAAATGGATCGTGCCGGTGCGAATTTTGTACGCGTAGTCGGTCAGCTCAAAACTCGATTAGGTGCGAATCCTGTACCATTACAATTGCCTATCGGTGCTGAAGAGCATTTCGAAGGCGTGGTTGATTTAATTCGCATGAAAGCCATTTTTTGGAATGAAGCGGATAAAGGTATGAGCTATGAAGCGCGCGATATTCCAGAAAGCATGTTGGCTGATTGTAAAGAATGGCGTGAAAAATTAATTGAAGCTGCAGCTGAAGCTGACGATCAATTAATGGAAAAATATTTAGAAACAGGCGAATTAACAGCCGAAGAAATCAAGAAAGGTTTGCGTCAACTGACTTTAGCTTGTCGTGCAGTACCAGTCGTTTGTGGTAGTGCCTTCAAGAATAAAGGTGTGCAAGCGATGTTGGATGCGGTAGTTGAATACTTGCCTGCTCCAGTTGATGTGCCAGCTATTAAAGGTATGAATGAAGATGAAACTGAAGGTGAGCGTCGCTCTTCTGATTCAGAACCATTTGCCGCTTTAGCATTCAAAATTGCAACAGACCCATTTGTGGGTACCTTAACGTATTTTCGTGTTTATTCTGGTACTTTGCAATCGGGTGATTCTGTGTATAACCCAGTGAAAAGCCGTAAAGAGCGCATTGGTCGTTTATTACAAATGCATGCAAACTCTCGTGAAGAAATCAAAGAAGTCCATGCTGGCGATATTGCTGCAGCTGTGGGTTTAAAGAATGTTACTACAGGCGATACACTTTGTGATTTAAACAAAGTTATCACACTTGAAAGAATGGAATTCCCAGAGCCAGTAATCTCTGTGGCAGTTGAACCAAAAACCAAAGCTGACCAAGAAAAAATGGGTATTGCTTTAGGTAAGTTGGCACAAGAAGATCCTTCCTTCCGTGTACACACCGATGAAGAATCAGGTCAAACCATTATTTCAGGTATGGGTGAATTGCACCTTGAAATTATTGTTGATCGTATGAAGCGTGAATTTAATGTCGAAGCTAATGTGGGCAAACCGCAAGTAGCTTACCGTGAAACTATTCGCATACCCGTTGAACAAGAAGGTAAATACGTACGCCAAACGGGTGGTAAAGGTCAGTATGGTCATGTTTGGCTCAAACTTGAGCCACAAGAACCAGGCAAAGGCTTTGAATTTGTTAACAAAATTACTGGCGGCGTAATTCCTAAGGAATTTATTTCACCTGTTGGTAAGGGTGTTGAAGAACAAATGAAAAATGGTGTAATCGCGGGCTACCCTATTGTAGACGTTAAAGTTACTTTATTTGATGGTTCTTTCCATGATGTGGATTCTAGTGAAATGGCGTTTAAGATCGCGGGCTCCATGGCATTTAAAGAAGGTGCTAAGAAAGCGAAGCCGGTACTTTTAGAGCCAGTCATGAAGGTAGAAGTAGTGACTCCTGAAGAGTATATGGGTGATGCAGTGGGTGACTTAAATCGTCGTCGCGGCATGATCATAGGTATGGATGAAGGTCCATCTGGTAAGCTCATTGATGCTGAAGTTCCTTTAGCGGAAATGTTCGGTTATGCCACAGACCTTCGTTCTTTAACGCAGGGTCGAGCAACTTACACTATGGAATTTTTGAAATACGCTGAAGCACCAAACAATGTAGCAGAAGCGATTATTAAAAAATAAATTGTAAGGGCGGATCCGTGTGTAAGTTGGGTGCCCGCCCTCTCTGAGTGGTAACGATATAGTTAAAAATTTGATGTAAGAGGAAAACTGAAATGGCAAAAGTAAAGTTTGATATAGGAAACAAAATACACATCAACGTAGG
>JBDNGR010000012.1:0-8317 GCA_041689165.1 Coxiellaceae bacterium | reverse complement strand
GCATTTCCCCGGACATGGCGGAGTAGCTGCTGATTCTCATCTGGAATTACCGGTTGATGATCGCCCATGGGAAAATATAACAGCCGATATCAAACCATTTGCCGCTTTAGCAGGCTCTTTAGATGCGATCATGCCGGCACATGTGCTCTATTCAAAAATAGATCCTGAGCCTGCCGGTTTTTCCAAATACTGGTTGCAAAAGGTATTGCGTGAAGAGCTCAATTTCGAAGGAGTGGTCGTGAGTGATGATTTAATTATGGCCGGTGCGGCTGTAGTGGGTAGTTATGCAGATCGAGCACGTTTAGCTCTAGAAGCTGGCTGCGATTTGCTACCTGTTTGTAATAATTCAGCGGGTGCTGTCGAAGTATTGCAGTCACTAGAGAATTATCAAAACGCTAGCTCAGCGCAGCGTATCAGTGCTTTCCTCGGGAAATTACCATGGTAATGAGCGTTTACCAAAGTGTAATAAATTTTTTTCAAGATCAATTTTGGATTGTTGATAATGGCTTGATGTTATTAATTGCCGTGGTCTTGACCTCGATTGAGCTAGTTTTTTATAAGAAAATTGAGCCACGATTGGCTAATAAGCATGTTTGGATTCAAGCATTACTTCATGCCCTGCATAAACCTGTATTGGTATTAATCTGGGGTGTAGCAGTTTCAATTATTTTCGAGCAACTACCTTTTGCGGGAACTGATGCTTTTGATAAATATGTTGGCACTGTGCAAAAAGTGTGTGTTATAGGCACGCTACTTTGGTTTTTCTTAGCTTATATCAATCAAGTTGAATCACTCATCCACCGTCAAATCGATCGGAAGCGTCGCCAGCTCGATAAAATCTCAGTGACAGCGCTTTGCCAGTTATCGCAAGTTATGGCGATTGTGATAGTCGGTTTGGTCTTGATGCAGAACTTGGGTGTTTCTGTTTCCGCTATTTTAGCCTTTGGTGGAATGGGTGGTTTGGCTGCAGGTTTTGCGGCAAAAGATGCTTTGTCGAACTACATGGGCGGTTTGATGATCTTCCTAGACCGACCTTTCTCCGTGGGTGATCACGTGCGCTCGCCTGATCAAGAAGTGGAAGGTACAGTTGAACGTGTCGGTTGGCGTTTGACGCGTATTCGTACTTTGGAGAAGCGTTTGCTGTATGTACCGAATGCAGTTTTTTCCAATATTTCCATTGAAAATATTTCGCGCATGACACATCGGCGTATCAAAACCAACTTTAGTTTGCGCTATAGCGATGCCGATAAAGCTAATCTAATCCAAGCTAAAATTGTTGAAATGCTTGAAGGCCATTCTTTAATTGATAATGAAGAAACCATGAGTGCGAGCTTACAAGACATTAACACTTCATCTCTCAATTTTATGGTGCTGGCACATACACGCAGTATCGATACCAGCGACTATCAAAAATTAGTACAGGAAATCGTGTTAAATGTTATTGCCATTTTAGATGAGCTCGGAGCGGAATGCGCCAGTCCTAGTACTACTCTGTACTTGGCCCCTGATATCAATCCCGACAAATTTTATTAAAGAGAAATTATGAATAATGTTGTAAAAATGAAAGCGCCTGATGAAGCCATGACGCGTGATCTTCCGGCGAAAATTCGTGAAGTGTATAAGAAAGCGACCTGTATCTATACTAAGGAAGAAATTGATGCGGCTTTAGATAAAATGGCGGTAGCGATTCATGAAAAATTATCTCACAGCAATCCCATTTTCTTATGTGTTGTTATCGGCGGTATTATCCCAATGGGTAATTTATTACCGCGTTTAGATTTCCCACTCGAAGTTGATTATGTGCATGTCACTCGTTATCGTGGTGAGATCGTTGGCAAAGACATTCAATGGAAAGTCAAACCGAGTTGCTCTCTCAGTGGCCGAACTGTGGTTATAGTCGATGATATTTTAGATGGTGGATTAACCTTACAAGCCATTATAGACTACTGTCACGATCAAGCCGCCGCACATGTTTATACCGCCGTGCTGGCTGACAAAGTCGATGCACGAATTTCGGGCGGTGTGCAAAGTGCTGATTTTTGTGGTTTAGAACTAGATAATCACTACGTTTTTGGTTTTGGTCTTGATTACAAAGAATATTTGCGTAATGCGCCTGGTATTTATCGCGTAGCGCCGGAACACGAATAAGCAAAACTTTGCATTCAGACAGCCATACGCGTGTGACATGATGTGAGGGCTGTCTGTTTATCTGAGCAAATCCAACAATGCTTGTATTTGTTCAAGCCTGTCGTTGTCACGCTTGAATCTAAAACGCAATTTACTGGGTCCCTGTAGTTGATAATCCTGTGCTTGGCTTTGAATTAAAGTGAGTAGAGCTTTTACCTTAATTTTAGGTTCCGCTGCAAAATACAAATAACCAAATTCACCATGACATTCAATCTTATGAATTTTCATGTCTTTGACTTGTAGTTTTAGCTCGGCAATTTTAAGTAAACTCAATGCTTCTGGTGGCATAAGACCATAGCGATCAATCAACTCAGCTTCAATTTCATTAATCTCTTCAGAGGATTTGGTGTTGGCTAGGCGTTTGTAGAACTGCAAACGTGCATGAATGTCATTAACATAATTACCTGGTAGTAATGCCGTGATACCCAGTTCAATTTCCGGCCCAGCTTTAGCTTTTAAATCAATTTTTAATTCCTTACCCTGCTTCAGCGTATTTACTGCTTCATCGAGTAATTCCATAAATAAAGTAAAACCAAGTGCTTCGATTTGACCGCTTTGTTCAGCGCCTAATAACTCACCTGCACCACGAATTTCTAAGTCTTGGCTCGCTAAGTTGAAGCCTGAACCCAATTCAGTGTGTTCGGTGATTGCTTCTAAGCGTTCAACTGCATCCGTGGTTAAAGCATCGTGCGGTGGCACAATCAGATAAGCATAAGCTTGATGGTGCGAGCGTCCCACACGGCCACGCAGCTGGTGCAATTGCGCTAAGCCGAATTTATCTGCGCGGTTAATAATGATGGTGTTGGCACTCGGGATATCAATTCCCGATTCGATAATGGTGGTCGAAATTAAAATATTGTATTTCTGGTGATAAAAATCTGACATGACACGTTCTAATTCACGTTCACTCATTTGTCCATGACCAATTGCAATTTTGGCTGTGGGCATGATTTCTTGAAGGCGGCGTGCTTGTTGTTCAATAGTGGCAATGTCGTTATGTAAGAAATAAACCTGTCCGCCACGCATAATTTCACGCAATAAAGCTTCGCGAATCATCGCTGGATTATATTCCAGTGTAAAGGTCTTGATGGAAAGACGGCGCAGCGGTGGAGTTGCAATAATCGACAAATCACGCATCCCAGCCATAGCCATATTCAAGGTGCGTGGAATGGGGGTGGCGGTTAGAGTCAGAATATCAACTTGAGCACGCAGTGTTTTAATTTTCTCTTTTTGCCGTACGCCAAAGCGATGTTCTTCATCCACCACTAACAAACCCAAATCTTTAAATTGAATATCAGCTTGTAAAAGTTTATGCGTGCCGACCACAATATCAATTTTGCCCTGCTGTAAGTCTTCCAAGATTTGCTTAGTTTCTTTGCTAGCAGAAAAGCGTGATAAGCACGCAACTTTAATCGGCCAATCCGCAAAGCGATCTTTGAAGCTCTGTGCATGTTGAGTAGCAAGTAGGGTGGTTGGAACTAATACCGCTACTTGTTTAGAGTTTTGTACGGCAATGAAAGCGGCGCGCATTGCGACTTCTGTTTTACCAAAACCCACATCACCGCACACCAAGCGATCCATTGGTTGTGATTTTTGCATGTCATTTAACACGGCTTGAATAGTTTGCTCTTGGTCGGGTGTTCCTTCAAACGCAAAGGCGGACTTAAAGCTTAGATAGTCTGCTGTTGGAATTTTAAAGCTGTGGCCTTGGGCGGCTGCACGCTTGCCATAAATTTCAAGTAATTCAACGGCTACGTCGTGAATTCGTTTTAGAGCAGCCTCTTTGGCTTTATCCCATTGCTTGCTACCTAATCTTTGCAGTGGGGCATGTTTGGCATCAAGACCTGTGTAGCGGCTAATCAAATGCAGTGAACTAATCGGGACATAAATTTTGTCATCATTGGCATAGGTGATTTTGAGATATTCTGCCGTACTACCTTGTGTCTCAATTGTTTCTAAGCCTTGATAGCGACCGACGCCGTGATCAAAATGCACTATGGGATCATCGATTTTAAGTTCATTAAGATTACGAATAAATTGTTGATTATCTGGCTCGCGCGGCTTACGTAAGCGACGCTGCATGACCTGGGCGCCAAAGAGCTGTGCTTCGGTAATTAAATTAAAAGACGGATTTTTTAAAACTAAACCTTCACTAAGACCGCCGATGATTAAACCAAAGCGTTCGCCTGATTCTAAAAATTCAGAAAAATGTGCGACCGTTTTAAGTTTAATGTGCAGCGATTTTAGCAGAGATTGTAATACCTCACGGCGACCGGTAGTTTCCGCACAGAATAAGAATTGACCATTATTATGTTCAAGATACGATTTTAGTGTGTCTAAACCTTCGGCCTTGTGACCAATGAGCAAATTAGGTGGTGGCAGACTCGCAAAATTGATTTGATTCGCTTTATCAGGGAGTAGCTCTTCATGCAGCATAATTTTAGTATGTTGATTCACATAGCTAAACAATTCCTCAGGTGCAATAAAGACACTTTTAGGTGGACACAATGGGCGGCTAATATTATGGCGTAATTGTTCATAACGCTCGCCGACTTCTTGGTAAAATCGATTGGCGGCTTCGGTCAGTTGCGAGTATTGAACAATCAGAGCTTTGGGATTGATATAGTCTAGCAAGTGAGACAACTGACTGTAAAAGAGCGGTAAATAGTATTCAATGCCGGCAACTGGTTTGCCTTCGCTAATATTCTGGTAGATGGCGCTTCCCGTGGGGTTCCCGCTAAACTCTGCGCGCCACTGTTCACGAAAATGCGTTATAGCTTGTTCATTTAATGGGAATTCATGTGCGGGTAGCAGCTCAATAGATTCAAGCTTTTCTAGTGAACGCTGGGTCTCAGGATCGAAATGTCGAATACTGCTGATTTCAGTATCCAATAATTCAATACGATAGGGTAGTTGGCTACCCATCAGAAAAATATCTAAGATAGCACCACGTAAAGCATATTCGCCGTGCTCTAGTACTTGGTTGCAGCGTCGGTACCCGACTTCTTCTAAGAGGTTTTGAAATTCAGACAGATTTAAAACTTCAGCTTGCTTGATCACAAGACTATGCGCTTGTACAAATTCTTTAGGCGCTACGCGGTGCATTAAGCTAGGAAGTGCCACGATCAGAATACCTGTTTTGAGTAGTGGCAACTGATGCAGAATCAGTAAACGTTCTGAAATAATATCAGGATGTGGTGAGAAATAATCGTAAGCTAAGGTTTCCCAGTCAGGAAATTGTAATATTTTAGGCGACTCTGGTGTCTTAAAAAATTCCAGTTCAATGTGTAACTGATTTGCACTCTGTGTATCTGGTGTGATAACGACGAGTAAGTCCGATTGCTCAGCAAGCTTTAGTATAGCGAGACTTTTGGCAGAGCCATAAAGTTCACCCCAATGAATAATGGTGTCATTGGGTTTAGGTAAAGGAGGCTTAAGAATATTCATTACAATTGATCGATCTTCGCTGCACAAATAAAGTCATTTTCAGAAAGGCCATTAATAGCGTGTGTATGATAATTGATTTTGCAATAATTATAACCCACTTCTAAATCTGGATGATGGTTTTCTTGATTGGCAATCCAGGCCACAGCATTGACAAAGGCTATGGTGTGATAAAAATGTTTAAAGCTAAAGTTTTTGCTCAAACGTAATGGGTTTTCTAATAACTGCCATTCTTTTAGCTGAGCTAATAAATTTTCTGATTCATTCTTGCTTAAAGCGGGTACTCCACCTTCACAGGGTACACAGTTTTTTTGGTTTAAGTCGCAGCTATCTGTCATTTTTTCTCCTTGGTAGAAAGTTTTATATCAGTAATTTCGTTCGTAGCAACTGTCTTGAAGCTTAAGCTTCAAGACAGTTGCTACAACACAATAATCCCACCACCCAAGCAAATATCATCTTGATAAAAGACGATTGATTGCCCGGGGGTCACGGCGCGTTGTGGCTCTAAAAAATCGACTTGATAGCGGTCATCTGCGAGCACTTGAATTGTGCAAGCTTGATCCGCTTGGCGATAACGAATTTTGGCCATCAAGTTAGACTTTTGCGGTGCTGCACCACTAATCCAATGCAAATCTTCGCAGATTAATAGGGTTTTATAGAGTAGTGGATGTTCAGAGCCTTGTTCTACCATCAGTACATTGTTTTTTAAATCTTTGTCGACTACATACCAGGCGGCTTCTTCATGGTTTTTGATGCCACCAATGTGCAAACCTTTACGTTGACCGAGTGTATAGTAAGCTAGACCCTCATGCTGGCCAATAATCTGGCCAGCAGCTGTTTTAATGGCGCCTGGCTGCGCCAGTAAAAATTCTTTTAAAAATTCTTTAAAGTCGCGCTCACCGACAAAACAGATGCCGGTACTATCTTTTTTATGTGAATTGATGAAACCAGCTTGTTCTGCCAGTTGTCGAACTTTAGTTTTGCTTAGTTTTGCCAAAGGAAACAAAGTTTTGGCTAACACGCTTTGATTTAGCATGTACAAGAAATAACTTTGGTCTTTGCTGTAATCGATAGCCTTAACCAATTGGTATTGGCCATTATCACATTTGATATCGGCATAATGGCCAGTGGCTAAGTAGTCGGCTCCCATTTGCATGGCATAATCAAAAAAAACTTTAAACTTAATTTCACGATTACATAATACATCGGGATTGGGAGTGCGTCCTTTCACAAACTCGTCTAAGCAGTGTTGAAAAACCTGATCCCAATATTCGCGAGCAAAATTAACATGTTCGAGTGAAATCTGCAGTTGATCACAAACAGCTCGGGCATCGCTCAAATCTTGTGTTGCGCTACAAAATGGGTCTTCGTTATCACTGTCCCAGTTCTGCATAAAAACGGCGGACACACGAAAGCCCGCCTCTTTTAACAGCAGGCCTGCAACAGCAGAATCAACGCCACCAGAAATGCCAAGGACCACGTGCTTCATAGCGTGCTACTATATCGTGCTCTACAGTCTTTTTGAACTACTCTCTTATAATGGCCCCAGAAAAGCGTCTATTTGTTCAAAAACATCTCAATTTTCACCTCGCAAAAGCAATTGTAAACCGAGCCTTATATGCTATCCTAACCGCATTCATAATTAGCCTGAGAGATATAGATGTCATTTCAACACATTAAAATTCCCACAAACGGCCAAAAAATCACGACCAATCCTGACAACTCGCTAAACATTCCTGATAATCCCATTATCCCTTTTATTGAAGGCGATGGTATTGGGGTAGATGTGACGCCAGTGATGATTAAGGTGGTCGATGCAGCTGTTAAAAAAGCATATGGGGCCAATCGGTCGATTGCCTGGATGGAAGTTTATGCTGGTGAAAAATCCCTGAAAGTCTATGGCAAGGATGTCTGGTTGCCAGAGGAAAGCTTGGCGGCCTTGAAAGAGTATTTGGTTTCAATCAAAGGTCCGTTGACCACACCTGTGGGTGGCGGCATTCGTTCGCTGAATGTGACTATGCGGCAAACTTTGGACTTGTACCTCTGCTTACGCCCGATTCACTATTTCCAAGGTGTGCCAAGCCCGGTTAAAAATCCTGAGGCCGTTGAAATGGTGATCTTCCGTGAAAACTCTGAAGATATTTATGCCGGTATTGAATGGCCTGCAGAAAGCGCTGAAGCGAAGAAATTAATTAAGTTTCTGCAAGATGAAATGCAGGTTAGCAAGATTCGTTTTCCAGCTACTTCTGGTATTGGTATCAAGCCTGTTTCCAAGGAAGGCACCACACGCTTAGTGCGCAAAGCGATCCAATATGCCATTGATAATGATAAAAACTCCGTTACCTTGGTTCATAAAGGCAACATCATGAAATTCACTGAAGGTGCTTTCCGTGATTGGGGCTATCAATTAGCTAAGGAAGAATTCGGTGCGAGCTTGATTGAAGAAGGCCCATGGATGAGTTTCAAAAATCCGAAGAATGGTAAAGAGCTTGTCATCAAAGACAATATTGCTGATGCCTTCTTGCAACAGATCCTGTTACGTCCACAAGACTATAGCGTGATTGCTACTCTAAATCTTAATGGCGATTACATTTCAGATGCATTAGCCGCACAAGTTGGCGGCATTGGGATTGCACCAGGTGCCAATATGAGTGACACAATCGCTATGTTTGAAGCAACTCACGGT
>JBDNGR010000011.1:0-8186 GCA_041689165.1 Coxiellaceae bacterium | reverse complement strand
GCACTTCAGAACTATTACGTATTTAATTACTGGAAAATTGAATTTCCATCAAATTAATCCTAATTGCTTACCGACTTGAAATTTACAAGAGCCACAAATTGTAATAAAGAATACCGCCTTTAATAAGAAGTCATCTTTTGCTGGCTGAAAAATACTTTTCACTTAGAGCAGCTTATGATTAAAAACAGCATAAATTTAGCATTCATTGACTCATCTCCTTAAAGCAACAACTGCTGTATCCTCAATATAATATATATTGACTGAATCCTCCTCTGCCAATTGATCAAGCGCAGAAGCAAGAGAGTCGTAGGATGTCGCTCGTTTTATACCGGCTCCTAGCAAAACTTCTCGTGCACTTTTCATGCCTAAGCTCAAAATCTCTTTTCTATATTTTGAATCAAATAAACCTTGGAATCTTGTGGTTGTAATCAGCGCAGGGTCTCCTGCAACTCCCTCTAGCAGGCCCGCAACTGTCCCACCTAATGCAAAACTTGCATCAAAGCTTTCATCTACCTTTCTTGATAAAGCAACCCATTCCGTAAAAGCGGGATTGGATACTCGAACACTCCGATCCCTTGCGTCAACGCAATGAGCGGCATAAAGATCGAATTCTTCGCATACTAGCCGTCCCCCTGGTTTTAAAATTTGATAAAGCTTAGCTAATACCGCCGCATGCTTGTCTTTTGGTGTATAACCCAACACCCAGCGAAAAAAAACGATATCAAATTTTCGATCCCCGAAAGAGCTTGCAACATCAAAGTCGACCACAGAACCTTTGATCAATTTTGCCCCAGGAATTTTAGCAAGAACTCCAGCAAAATTTTCATCAGTAATATCGATAGCAGCATATCCACCGGCAACGCCTGTTTGCTGGCTAATCCATTCAGCTATCTCACCAGTCCCAAGCCCCACCTCAAAGACATCCATTCCAGGCTTAAGATAGGTGGTTAAAAGAGATTTAGTATGTGGGTTATAAACTTCATTTAATCTCTTTAAGCGCTCTCTTTCAAAATCAGAAGCTGGAAAAATGTATGTATGCTCACTTCCCGCACTGGAGGCCCCCTCTCCTGCCCCTGCAACTTTCTTGGGGTATTTTCTCCGGAAGAAATCAAGGATGCCTTCTTTGGCTTCTGCCGTAAGCTCTTTTAGCCGCAATGAACTTTTCTTGGCTCGGCCAGGCCATGGACACCCTGAAACCATGAGTGAGTAGCTAACATCACTGACTGGACTTACATAATGCCATCCATCAGGATTGGTCATCTCGTAAGAAGTGCCTTCATTTAACATAATGGTAGCAGCCAGTGGTGATGCCACCTCCCCAGCTCCGAATCCAAGCCCCATTTCATAGGTACCCTCTAGAACACGCATAGCAGAAGGCCATGGGTGCTTATGAAAGAGTGTCTCAGAAGATTTAGCAGCATGAATGCGATGCAAATTAACCCGTAAAGGCCCATATTGTAGCCATACTCGCTCTACTCGTGGTGGATGATAATCTACATCAACAGTCTTCCAGTCCGCTTCTAACAACAATTTCGGTAAAAGGTCTTCTATTTGCTTCAAAACTGATAAATAAGTTCCTCTTGGAATAACTAGCTCCGACAATCCTGAAGAAGGACTAACATAATGTGATAAAGCTGGTTTCTGAGCATTTAAAAAACCTAAAACTTCAGTTTGGCACGTTTCTGCTGCTTCTATATTTACGCAATGCAGCATTGCCGGAACGGCGGCATACTTAGCCTGAGGAAATTGCTCTAATAACTCAGCATGAGCTTCGGGGAAGACCACTCTATCTTCAGCACCACTCACTAACAAAACAGGCCCTTTATAATTGTTCTTAACTTTATCAAGTGCCGCAATAGCAGAAAATTGGCGAACATAGGCGCTGAATTTTTGTCGATACGGATAGGCGGCCGCACCATCAACTAGTGGGCTGATCTTTGCTGTGTCAGCTAGAAAAGTAGCTGAAAATGCAAACGGTAACATATCTCTCAACCTAGTACGATAAGCTTCATCTGACTCAATATCATCTTTTACACTTGAGCTGAAAATCGAAACCCAGCGATTTATGAGATCTAAATTGATGAATCTTCGAGATGCAGATCCTGCCATCAAGGTCAATGAACTTACTTTTGCTGGATTTTTTAGAGAAACAAGCTGAGAAATAGTAGCACCCATCGAATGCCCCACTAAATGAGCCTTTTCAATTTTTAAACCACTCATTAATAAGGCTACATCATCAGCCATATCACTTAATGTATAAGCATCCAAGACAAGACTGCTCTGCCCAACATCTCTATTATCAAAAATCAAAACATTGTAGCCATATGAATTAAGTTTTTTAGCATAGTCAGTCCAAATAACAGAGGAATCCCCATGTCCAGAAATACATACTACCCAGGGGCTGCCTCCCATATCTGTACTAAGATAAGTTTCATAAAATAATTCAACACCATTCGGAAGTTTATGTTTAGGCATTTTTTCTCCTGTATTTTACTTTAGAAACACGCTCAGATTAGGCATCATAGAGCCTATTGCCTAGCACTCAGTCCGGGCCACACTATTTAACTACACCAATCTCTTCGCCCATCTTAACCACACTACCAGCTTGGAGCCTGGCATCCCATTGCATGGCGTCCTTCGCAAACAACACAATCACGGTAGAACCCATATTAAAGTGAGCTATTTCTTCGCCACGCTCTAATTTGATGTTTTGTGAATAATATTCCCAATGCTGTAATTTTCGTCCGGTAGCTGGTGTTACCACCCCATGCCATTTCATTTCAATACTACCCACACAAGTTGCGCCAACCAAAATAACAGCCATCGGTCCCACTGCTGTTTTAAAGATACAAACGACACGCTCGTTACGAGCAAACAAATTAGGAATGGCCGCGACAGTTTGCTGATTGACTGAAAAAAGTTTGCCTGGCACATGCACCATCTGTAGTAACTGCCCTGCTAGCGGCATATGTAAACGATGATAATCTTTAGGTGCCAAATAAATCGTAGCAAATTTACCGTCAGCAAATTGTGCCGCGGAAACCGCATCACCACCCAATAAATCAGCAATCGAATAATCATGCTGTTTAGCTTGCAATATGCGCCCAGCTTTACTGTCACCTAATTCACTCACTGCGCCATCCGCGGGAGACACCACAGCATTAGCAGCTTGCGCAATAGGTCGCGCTCCTGCCTTTAAGTAACGAGTAAAGAAATCATTGAAGCAGGCATAGTTTTTGGGATCGAAGTTTTCAATCTCTTGCACATTGACCCCATAGTGGCGCACAAAAAAACCAATAAAGAGATCTTTTAAAAAACCGGCCTGCCAATAAGCGAGCTTACCGACCAAGCGAGATAAGGCGTGTTGTGGGATTAGTTTTTGCAATAAGATGAACATAATAAAGTCTTAGGCTTCTGTATGGGCTTGGAATACTATACCTATAGCTCCTGCCGCTCAAGTTGCGAAGTTTAGGCTATGGCGCTTAGAACTCGCAACTTAAGCCGCAAGAGATATAAACTACTTGGCACATGAAATAATGACAGAACAGTAGTTAGACTTGAGCCAAGAAAGGAAATAACAAAAATGGAAATTTACTTAGTCGGCGGCGCAGTGCGCGACCAGTTATTAGGTCTGCCAGTTCAGGAACGCGACTGGGTCGTGGTGGGCAGCACTCCCGAAGAAATGTTGCGCTTAAAATACCGCCCTGTTGGCAAAGATTTTCCAGTCTTTTTACATCCTGTCACACAGGAAGAATATGCGTTAGCACGCACGGAGCGCAAAACTGCTAAGGGCTATAAAGGCTTTAGTTTTTATACTGACCCCACCGTGACCCTAGTAGAAGACTTAGCGCGCCGTGATCTCAGCATCAATGCGATTGCGCAAGACAGCGAAGGCCAACTCTTCGATCCTTATCATGGCCAAGAAGACTTAAAGCATAAAATTCTGCGTCATGTTTCACCCGCCTTTGCTGAAGATCCGGTGCGTATTTTACGTGCGGCACGCTTTGCGGCGCGCTTACCTGAATTCACTATTCATCCTGAAACAGTGCAGCTCATGAAAAACATGGTTGCTGCAGGTGAAGTCAATGCTTTGGTAGCAGAACGAGTATGGCAAGAGTGCGCTCGTGCACTTAATGAAAAACAGCCGCAGCGGTTTTTTGCAACACTAAAACAAGTCGGTGCATTTAAAATACTATTTTCAGAACTAAAGTCATTCAGCATCTTAGATGAAATAAATTTAGCAGAGCCTAATTCAATTATCACCTGGGCTATTCTACTACACACCCTCAAAGCTGAAGATATTCAAAGCATAGCGCGCCGTTTACGCATTCCACGTGAGTACACTGAACTCGCTTTACTGGTGAATAAACATTTAGCGACTTTTGAGGAATTGCACACTGAAAAAGCTGCCAAGCTTTTACAGCTTATAATGAAAACCGATGCACTACGTCGACCGGCACGTTTTCAGCATTTTCTGCAGGTTTGTAGCTTAATTCAACCCACCATCAAGAATGATCTGGAAGACCTCAATAAAGCCTTGCAGATTGTTAAAGAATTAAAATTCGATGAATTACAAAGACAAGGCTTACACGGCTTAGACTTTGCTAATGCCTTGCAGCAGCATCGCCTAAACGCCTTGGCAAGCGTCTTCCGGTATTAGTAACAACTTTCATATGGTAGTTTACCCACTCAAATATTCATAGACCCTCTTTTATTGTTAATCTAAATTTCATTCCAGATATTTTTCAATTTATTTAATGAAGCAAGACTCAGTGTGATGAGATTTTTTTCTTTTGCTTCCCAAAGCGTAATTGATGTCACGCTCATGCCTACTTTTTTTGCGAATTCATTTTTCGTGAGTTTAAGTGATTTTCGTTTTTTTGCAATCGCATTTCCGGTTAACTTCTTAGGAAAATTTGCTGTTGATTTTACCGATGGTTTTAATATGCGAGTACTTTCTTTTACCACAAGTGGAAGTGCGCTGGCTTCAAAATTAAAAATGTTATCAAGCGTCGCGTCATCAAGACGTTTACGTTTTCCTTGTCGTGTAGATGTGACTTCAAGTACCGCTTGATTCACATCGATCAATTCTTCAAAATTAACACCGCGTAATTTAAAAAGTTGCGCAGGATCTGCATCTAAACGTGCACCGACGCCGTATAACACGGCCGCGACATGTTTACACATCGTGGCCCAATCGGGGCAATCGCAAGAAAGATTAAATTCATTAGAAAGCGGAAAAAGTCCTTTGTTTTTATCACATACGACATCCATCACACCGGTAGTGAGTTTTCCAGATAACAGATCCAGTAATGAACTGATTTTACCTGTGCAGATTTTTTTGATGGCTTGCCATTTCTCATCGGTGAGTGACTTGATTGCAATGGTGACATTATACAAATAGCTACCAGAAACCATCGCTTTAACTTCGCCTTTATTGATTTCAAGATGACAAACGGAACCGTTTCTCACATACGTTCGCCCTCTTGGCAATCGATTGTCATGATCACAAAACGATTCCATATGCGTACACCAGCTTTTTCCCCAAAAAGTGTGCGCAATCGTGCGACCTTGAATTTCAATGGGGGTAATGGCTTTGCCGTTCTTAGCCAGTTTTTTAACTTTTTTTGCTGCTTTTTCACGTCTTTTTTCGACCGGAACATAGGGAGCCCATCTCATTTTTTACTCCTAATCAATCAGTTGATCGATGTCTAAACGTACTAAATCAAGTAATTGTGTGTCGTTCATTTCGGTTAATAACGATTCTCCATTGACTTGCAAGATATCCGATGCCAACGTCTTTTTTTGATTGATCAGTTGATCAATTTTTTCTTCGATCGTGCCTTTACAAATCATTTTATGAACGAGCACATTGCGCTTTTGTCCAATACGAAATGCTCGATCGGTTGCTTGATTTTCAACCGCAGGATTCCACCAGCGATCAAAATGGATCACATGACTTGCCGCCGTTAAATTTAATCCTGTGCCACCGGCTTTTAATGACAATACAAAGAAGGATACGTTTTCATCGGTTTGAAATCGATCAACCAAGGCTTTTCGTTTAACCACGGGTGTTCCACCGTGTAACAGCAGCCCCGTTGCACCAAAGCGTTTCTCTAAAAAAGCTGCCATAGGCACTGTCATTTCGCGGTACTGTGTAAAAATGAGCACTTTTTCTTGTCGATTAATAATTTCTTCAAATAGTGTCGCTAGACGATCAAATTTCCCACTTCTATTTTCCAGATAATCTTTATCCCCTAATAATTGCGCGGGATGATTACAAATTTGTTTGAAACGTGTCAAGTAGGTTAACACGAGTCCCTTGCGTGCAATACCATCTTCAGAAGATTTTAATGCTCGTGTCATATCCCGCACTGATTGCGCATACAAAGTAAGCTGTTCTTTTGTAAGAGGACACCATGCATTCACTTCTGTTTTGTCAGGAAGGTCCGAAATGATGGACTTATCGGTTTTTAATCGACGCAGTAAATATGGTTGCACCAATTGTCGTAAAGGTGCATAAGACACATTTTCACTACTTTCCACTGATTTAACAAATTGTTTAAATCGCACGCTACTACCTAATAACCCTGGGCAGATAAAATCATAGAGCGACCATAAATCCCCTAGTCGATTTTCAATCGGAGTTCCGGTTAAGGCGATTTTAGAATGCCCTTTCAATGTTTTAGTCAGTTTTGTTTGCGTCGAGCTTGGATTTTTAATCGCTTGTGCTTCATCTAAAATTATCAAATGCCAGCGCATGTCGATTAGCCATGATTGGCGTTGTAACATTCCGTAAGTGGTTATGACAAGATCAACGTCTTGCACATTTTTTTCGCATTTTTTTTCTGAACTATGAAGTAATAAAACATCCAGTGATGGAGCAAAATTCTGAATTTCAGATTTCCAATTCAATAACAAAGAAGCTGGGAGTATTAATAAACTCGGCTGAGTTAATTTCTTTTTCTTTTGCAACAATAATAACGCGATGATTTGAATGGTTTTGCCTAGCCCCATATCATCTGCAAGACATGCGCCTAATCCTAATTCTGTTAAAAAATATAACCAATTAACGCCAATCGTTTGATAAGGACGTAAAGTCGCGCGTAATTCTTTGCCTATTTTTTTCGTTTGAATGGTTTCGGGAGAATGAATTTTTTCTAAAGCTGTTTTTAAAACATCGCTTGCTTGAATAGCCGACCAAGCGTGCACGTCTTCCACATCATCAGGAGCATCGAGATCTTTGGGAGCACCCGCCAATAGTCGCATAGCTTCAATAAAAGAAAGGCCATCGTGCCCGGCGCTTTTTTGTACTGACTTCCAATGTTTTAAAGCATGTTGCAATTTTTCTGAATCCACTTCGACATATTGTCCACGTAGTAAAATTAAACCGGTTTCAGCGTTATAAATTGCTTCTAACTCTTCTGAACTCAACGGTTTTCCATCCATCGCCACCGTCACTTCAAAGTTGAGTAATTCATTTGCTGATAACAAAGTGTTTTTCTTTCCACCAATCGTCACTTGCACTTTTGGTTTGGCACGTTTCTTCCACCAGTTGGGACACTTCACAATAAGTCCACACGATTCTAATTGCGGAATGGATTGTAATAACTGATAAGCTTCATTCGGCGTCCACGCCATCGGATGATAAATATCATGACTGTCCAATACTTCTCGTACCCATTCACAGTGTATGGCGGCTTCTTGGATGGGTTTTAGTAAATGATATAACGCCGTTTTATTTGAATTCCCCGCATATTCTTGTAATGCATGACGAAGAGGCTTATGTTGCATTTCCTGCGCGCCTGTGCCAGAAGTAGCGTAGGTTGCAATAAATGCAAATGGATAATCGATATCTTGTTTATTTTCCGCAAGATTAAAACACACACGACCCATGCGCGGCCAATGAGGTAGTTTCTTTTTAAAAAATCCATCAAGGCCATCAGGTTGCGCAATAATTTCTTTTTGACAAAAAGCATCGAATGATGTCCATATTGCATGCAACGTATCAATCGTCGCATATTCGGCACCTAACGTCGGCGGCATTTTCAAAAGCCATTCTTGCAGCATTTTAGCACTGGGGAGTACCACACTCGATGAATCCTGCGAAAGCTGCTCTGCATACTCGGCTAGATAATTTTTCCAATACTTGATGATTGCAGGCGAAGTAGTTTCCAAAGGGGTAT
>JBDNGR010000010.1:0-3822 GCA_041689165.1 Coxiellaceae bacterium | reverse complement strand
GTATAAGTCGACGTGACCATAAGAAACACAATAAATCGTTGGCTATGTTGCGTTTAGATAGCCATGGTTCTGCACGGGGTGGCGGGGATGAATCTATAGCATTCGCTAATCCTATGTTGCAAAAAATCAATCCTGTGCTGCCAAGCAAAACTCGCCAATCCTCCGCCATAAGTAGATTATTTGCCGCACCACCCGTTGCCACAGCGGATAGCTGTGGAGCTGGTAAAGGAGCATCATTAGATGGCTCGAATCCACTTAGTGCTGTCCGACATCATCCCGCTGCTGGCGGTGCTGGTGCAGACCTAGTTAAGTCTACGCCTGTGGCGGCCAGAGCATTCAGCTTTGTTGCCTCTGCTGCTGTTGACGATGAAGATGGTGGCCCACCCGTTTTTCTACCACGGCCTGCTTCATCGCGCACAGGAACTGGAAGTCGTCATTTGTTAATGACTGCTAGCGGTACAGGCGCTCCTAAAGCCACCTCAAGAAGTGACAGAGCAGAGGATCATCCAACAACTGATGTTACAGTGGTCGGCGGGTCTTTCAGGCTTATCAATCCTTTGGCGGCAGCTGGTGGCGGTGCAGGTCGTTAACCGTTTTGCACGACTTGATCAACCTGATTTTCTGAGTAGAGCTTAATTAATAACCCAGCTTTGTTTTACAAAAAGCTAGTTGTGGCGAAACTGTTGTTGAAAATGGTGTAAAGGCATCAAAACCTACAGGGGCAGAAACCGGATACCTACCAAACAAAGTTGACCTATTCTTGCCCGCTGTCATATGAGTAGCACCTGCACTAGCACCATCAGTAACAGTCGTCATTTCGTCATAAGAAAGTAGTGATCCTGACTCTTCCCCTGCCAAATCAACTAACATACCAGCTCCAGCACCTGCTCCGCCTGCTGCACTACCGTGAACAGGTACAGTCGTTGATTTCAAAGAATCAATCCAGCTATCGATAAGCTGTAGCAATACAACCTCTAATTCGTAATAAAGGTCTTCCTTTAGATTCAAAGCCAATTGCATTGCTTTCTTTAAGTTATAAATAGTGCAATTTTCTGAAAGTTGGGCTGCATAAGTAAAATCCGTTGTGATTGTTTTTACATGGTTTGCTGTATAACCAGCAAAGCCTTCAAATGTAGGCTCTTTAAATGTAGGCTCTTTCAAATAAATATTACCCATCAATCCTTTCACATTCGGCGTGTAAACCAGCATCATTAAGCGGTAAAGATAATGTTGAAAAAATAGTTTGTTCTCTTCGGTCATGTCTAATGAAGCTGAAATAACAGGCTTATAATAACCATATTCGGGATCGGCATATTCACTTTCAGCTAAGCTTTCATCAAGCTGATGGAATAAAAGACCTGGCCCTCCGTTCACTATCATAATTTGAAATTGAGTAGTTGCCGAGTCAAATTTGAAGACAGCATAGAAGGCATGCTCAGAATCAGCTTTACCGTCTCTAATAGGAGTGCCTATTTTTATAACTAAATTTTTTGGTGCGGCCCACAGCTTGTTGATAATAGTTTTTGCTAGCTGAAACCAGGCTGCCTTCATATCTGTATCAGAGGTAGCTGATTTTTTTATCTTATCTGCCGCTACTGCAATGCTCAAGCAATCTCTTAATAGATTCTGAACAGCAGGAACTAACCCAAAAGCTCTTGAATTATCTTTTGTCACTCGAGCATGAAACGGATGAGTCGTTATCAAATAAAACAAGGCAACAGCGTCTATAGGAACAAAACGCGCCACCTTTTTTCGGCGTTCAAGTATGTCTTTATACTTATCGAGAAACTCTTTTAATATGATATTTAAAATCGTATCATCTTTTATTAGGCAGTAACTCCGTAGTAACGATTTGAAAGATTTAATAAATTCATTTGTAAATGAAGTCTCACCTTCTGAAGATTCAAAGATTTTAGATTTAATAACCATTCCTCCAGAACTTAAAAAACCATTTTTCTTAAGCTCCCTAGATAACTCAAGGTTAATGCGATCAGATTCTTCCTTCGTTGCACCCGTCGGTGAGAACTGTAGCATAGGAAAAGAGATAGCGCCAAAATGACTAACGAACCTAAGCATTCTTGTATTATTAAGGCTTATTTCAGGATTGAGTATTTGGTTCGTGATGCTCACTGCTTCGCTTATGCTGATTGAGACTTTAAATGAGGGATCCGGTTTGTCTGATTTTAAAAGCGGACTATTAATATGCTGAAAATAGGGTTTATTCGTAATTAAATGTTCTGTCACAAAACCTAAGCGCTGCTTTGAATAGGCTGCAATCAAATAGGGGGCACCGGGATCACCTGCCAATAAGTCTATTAGGCGATCCAAGCTCTCTGAATTTAAATATTCCCTCGCTGAATAATGCATCAACACACTTAGAATAATTTTCAAAGCACCATTTTTAAACGGCTCTGTGTCAATATGCGAATAGTGCTCAACGAGAGCATTCAATTGGCTATTAGTAAAAGTAAGCTCAACTTTAATACCTATAAAATGAGCAGCAACTTTGTACCAGTGCAATAACAAATCATCAGGGATTTTTTTGGTACAAAATTGTTTGAGAAAACCTACCGTGCTAAAACAGAGGCCGTGGATATAAGCATGAATAAATTCTATATAACATGACCCTAGTTTTACACCAGCAGCGTTCAAAGTGTGTTTTAGCAATCGGCGCTTTTGCTCAATTTTACCTAAAAAATCCGAGGCTGAAGCATCAGTAAGTTTTAAATTATTGCTTTCCATATGAAGCAACATATCAAAGATCTCATCAATGAAACTCAGCTCCTCAGGTAACTTAACTAAAGAGACAGCTGCTTTGAGTCGAAACTCTTCAAATTGTGGTTTGATAGAAAATAGATGTGGGATATCAAATATCACTTCCGATGAGGTAGTTCTTAAATCTTTAATAAATGCAGATGTTGATTTCACGTTGATTCTAACCACATTATGGACTAGCGCACACGGGGCGGGGTTCCAAGGCAAGCTAGTGTAACATTGTTTCTGGTGCGCCACGAAAGCGCCACTGTACTCACGACTGAAAGTGTCGTCGAGAAAGTGCTGACCCAGCACATTTCGTATCTAGCCTTGGGCTTGCCTCAGTAATGATGCAAGTTAAGCTTAGGCAGGAAAAATGGCCGGCCTAAGCGCAAGCTGAAGTGATTGAGCCTCGAAACAATGATTATCAGGTACGGCCGATGATGTCAGAAAGTCAGAAGGCAATATCATCTAAACCATTAAGGGCAGGACTAGATGGCTACCTCGGGGTCACAGAGCATGGCATGCAATGAAAGTACAAGGGTGAACGTGGGAGATCCAGATAGATCTCAAAAGGACAGAGCATTGGGGAACAAGACTCAAAATCAAGGACTCCAATAAGTCTATCTGGAAGTCAGATGTGTCGTAGGCTCGTTTGAATAATTTATGAGTGGGCCCTTCAATTATTCTAATACTAAAATCGATTATTGAAAAATTACCATAAAATCAAGCCTGTTATTACAGAAATTATTTGTCTATTGTCAATAGGTCCCCAATATCTTGAATCCCGGGAATTAGAAGAGTTTGTACCAATCAGCCAATAACCTTTTGTATGTAAATAATGATTTCTTGGGTAAACCTTCATTGCCCTGCCTATCATTGTCACGATAGTGTGTTTTATAGAAATACCGTGTGTTATTAACGATCGCCGATTCACAAGTGAAGTGCAATTTTTTGAGGCTGCTTAATCGCAAGATAAACTTCTTTAGGTGTTCTGTATCCTAACACTTTTCTTGGTCTGTTGTTAAGTTGATTTTCTACCTATAGAATTTCCTGTTCTGTGTAATC
>JBDNGR010000009.1:0-2138 GCA_041689165.1 Coxiellaceae bacterium | reverse complement strand
TCGTAGCCTACAAATACAACCGAGATTACAACCGAAACTACAGCTACAACTTCTCCCGCAGAGCGCCAATTAAATGCCACTTACTTCTCTCCTGAGGTTGTGCATATCAGTATGGTAGTGAGTCGAATTAGGAACATAACGCTTCAAACACTGGCGCAGCTTCGCTGCGTCCGAGTGCTATGACTTGTTACATGCTGAACCCACTCAAGTTGCTTTACATAGTTCCTTGGTAAAGGGTGGTAATACGAATATTGGGTATTTGGCTTCAGCATTCCAAGTGGATTGCTAATGCATAAGGTTTCTATAGCTAGTTTTGCCAACGGCACTAAAGCTGAGTTAACCCCCCAACCGTAGATAACTGGTACGTTATTTATAAAGAGCTCGTTCAGATCCGCTTTTCGATTAGCTGAAAATATTGAATGTACTACCGCTTCTGATTCATCGGATTTTATAAATCTATATAATTCACTTGAATCAGATGTGCGAAGGTCAGAAAGGTTTAGAATTCTGGCGTAGTCAAATGAGGAAGCTTCCATAACTTTCATTATCTGTTGTTGCGTAGTATCTGGCTTTGCTTCAGATGGGGTTGAATTATTATCTACGCCATCCAAAGGAAAAGAAGAGCCAGGGTTCATCATTACAACCATAAGATCAGGTTTGCTTTGTGCCGCACACATCCGCCTGATATCAAGATACTTTCTTAACTTGTATCCATTAGCTTCGTAAAAAAGGCCTGTAACTTTAAATTTAGTGCTCAACTTAATTCCTTGTATGGCATGTAACGCCCAGCTCACCGAGAAAATTTTTGATGGCGAATTTTTTGCGTGTTTTTGCAAAAAAGGTGACAGCAGAAATTTGTCCGGTGGAGATGTTTTTTAGGGTTTATTTGCTTCATTTTTACATGGCTCCTTAAGACAATTGATAAGTTCAGCTGCAATATTTTTTACTGACAAAAGACTAGGTAATTCTTGGTGGCTATCTACTATATTCTGCAATTCAAAATACTCGAAACCTTTTCGACAGTACCATTCGTTTAGCAAACTTATTTCATTTGTTTGAGCTTCATTAAAAACATAAAACTCAGATAAGCCCTGTTCTTTACATTTGGAAAGTATAATTTCTAGATTATGCCCCATATTCCGAGATCCGAGCTCGTGTCTTGAAATGCCCTTTAACAGAAGAAATGCTTTTAATGATAATTCAATTGAGTGACATGAAAGATAATAACCTACAGGTGAAAAATTTCTCGGTGAATCATGGGAAATGGCAGCACCATAGAAATCCTCAGCATATGAAACAAACGCATACGGGCTTATATGATAATGACCGCTTTCAGCTTTTAACGTGTAGTTTGCCATTGCAGTACCCTAACGCCGCTGCCAAGGCTACAAGTGAAGCTGGCGTGACTTTTGCGCTTTTTGCAAAAGGCATGACAGCTTTGCTTGGTCGCTCTTGGGCGCTTTGTTATGTGCGGATCCGCAACGATAGTACATAAGGTTTTTATCTCCGACCGAACTCGCCCATGAACATTTCGCGCTCGGGAGATAGGCCTACTATCTCTTCGGAAACATCTATTAATCGCCCGCCATCTTTTTGCTTCAAGTGAATTACTCTCCTTGAATTGGGGCTAGCCTGGATACTTAGAACACTCTCAAGTGCTGCTATGCGTCTGCGGAACTGTGGAGTAATACCACAAGTAATAGCTACAGCTGCTTCTCCCCCGATTCCGAACATGCCTCCGTGCTGGTAGGTTTTTGCCTGTTCTACCCGACAGATTTTGTCATTTTCCTCAGCTCCGGCAATACGAAGCCGCCCCCGTGCCAAGGTAATCGATGTCCAAATGTTCTCCGAAAAATTGACCCAAGTCCCGAGGTAAACACCCGGCACCCCTAAACTATCTTGGGCTAATACCGGGCACCAAGTAAGGCCTATCTGGCAAGAGAGAACGACAAAAGCTGCGCGTATTGACGATCTAAATGGCGACCGGTTGCTCGAACTATGGTAATCATCCCCAAAAATAACTGACATCTAAAGTAGAATTTTCTCATGATAGGGCAAGAGGATATTCTGCATGAAAAAATCACGATTTAGCGACAGCCAGATACTGGCGATACTGAAACAAGCCGAGTCTGGCACCC
>JBDNGR010000008.1:0-7804 GCA_041689165.1 Coxiellaceae bacterium | reverse complement strand
TTGCGAGAAGTTGAGGCGTTCCGATTGAGCAAAAGGCGAGGAATAGTTATTCTATTTCGAGCTTTTTGTGATTGAAGAACGCCTCAAATTCGACTTAAGGTGGAAGCCTAGCTTCGCATCTTGAGGTACGATGGGTATATACCCATCGTACTTCGAGATGCTATGGGTATAGCCCCAGTAGGGGACGATCGCCCGCACCTCCTGCCGGTGCTGCATCGGCACCGGCACCAAATAATCTTGGAGCATGAATTCCAGCTCCAGCACCTGCAGAGACGCTACCGGCATGACCAAGTTCTGGGCGTATCAAATCGAGACGCATCATTAAACTTCCATCAACTTCTTGTTGTAGCAAAAGCGTCTCCAACTTATAGCGCAGCTCCTCCATCGGCTTAGCAAGTTCCTCCAAGTCTTTAACTGAAGATTCTAAACTTGAAAGTGCCACCTCATTTTCAGGCGTAAGACTTGCTATCCATTCATCACTTTTTATAAGAAGATCAGAACGGCGTTTTTCATAAACTGCTTGCTGTTTAGAATTCTTTTTAAGCTCTGACTTTAAGTCTGTGGTGACCACATCTAGAACAGCAATCAAATCTCTGAAGCACTTTAAGTGAGGGGTGTAATCTCTAAATCGAAAATGCTTAAGCTCGACTGAACGCAGTGTCGTTAATTTGCGATGAATAGCTTCACGACAAGCATCAGTAGTAATATCACCCACAAATACTTGTTGATTCAGCGGATCCGTCCATCGCTTAAGAATTAAAGCTATTTTTCCCATCAAGTCAGGATCACAGCCAGAGGCTTTCATCGCCACTTGGGTGTCACGTTGGCAAATCGTGAGAGCGTCGAAAATGAGCTCCTTCGTCGGAGGATCTGTCATCGCATTTGGCTTAGTAATCACCAGTAGGGTATTAGCTAAAGTATGTTCCGCGCTTCCCACCATACCAGCAAAGGATTTCAGTGGACCAAGGATTCGTGCAATATTGGCATTCAGAAGATCACCCCACTCAATCACCAAAATTGTTGCTCGCACATCCTTAAAATTTTTCAAAAAGAAATCTGTAGCGAAGCCTCCGGCGATATCATAAGGATTCAGCTGGGCACTATCGCTACTACCAAAATTATGGTTGAAGCCCGGCATATCAACCAAGCCATAGTCTTTATCGCGGAGCTCATGCAAAGAGGGGTACAGTGTCTCAGAAAGCCCAGTTCGACCCACTCGTACCGGTTCACCTTCATCACCTGGTAGGGCTGTCTTCGGGCCTCGAGTACCAGGCATAATCCCAATCGTATAATTATGCTTACGCAACAGATAATTAATCCAAGTACTTTTACCTTGGCGCGTATCACCCAAAATAATAGCAGGACTATATTTAAAAATGGCTTGTGTTTTGATGTGATTCAATGCTTGCTGGATCAAAAAAACGGCACGATCCATATCTATTCGGACTGATTTATACAGCTTGCGACGCTTCGCTGTTAAGGCGAACAAGGCAGAAATTTTTTGACCCGGCTTATCCGCTTTCACACATTCACTTGCTAACAAGCCTGCTTTGTTTTTCAAATCAGTGGGCGCACTATAACTCAGTAAAACCCTGACTAATTCATAATGGCCTTTTTTACACGCCAAGTGCAAGACTGTATCTCCAGTCCTTCTATCTGCATGATGCATTAATTCAGCAAGATCAGCTGGATGAAGTGCTATTCCTCTTAGCTGGTCTTCAATATCTTTTAGTTGTAACTCGTCGCTAGCCACTACAGCTAAAATTGCATTTTTCTCTTCTTCAGTTATCGGCATTTCTTTCTCCTAAATTTTTTAAATTAACATTCAGTAGCATTTGACCCAGTTCAAGCTTCAAGCTCTCCCAGCTCCCGCAGCAGCGGGTAGAGAGCGCTCTTCCAATGCTTTTAATGAACCTAGTATTTCTCGAGACCGTTCATACCAACCTTTTTTTAATAGATAAGCATCATAATGAGTATGACCATTGTAATGCACAAAAATTGGCTCACCTGTAAACTTTTCAATATCTAAGCCGTTCATTAGTTTTCCATCTGGTCCTATCACGACTATAGGTCTGTCCAGTAATTTCATTAAAGCCACAATTTCTAGATTATCAGCCCACTCCTGACCTCCTCGCAGTGCCTCTAGATATTTCTTAGGATATTCCTCAGGATATTCCTCAGCCATTTTTGGATTAAGGGCTCCAATAACAGCCCTATAGCTATATGTATCAAGATTATATTCAATATGAGCTGCAACCAGATTACGTAAGTCGGCTTGAGCTAGTTCAAGATGAAGAGCTACCGCATTAAATAAACAATTACCATCACCTGCTATAACTTCGTATGCAAGCCCCTCTATTTCATGGCCAGCGGAGTTAATCGGCGCTTCTTCGAAAATAGGCCTCTTAGCTGTCGCTGGCCCAGGTGCAAAAAAACTACCAGCTGAGCTAGCAGACTTTGACTTAGCAGCCTTAGGTGGAGCAGAGTAAGATCCTGCTGGTGTGGGCACATCCTTGCCTACAGTCGCTTTAATACCTGAGTCCAAGTCTGTCCTTGCTTTATGAAGCTTCCTCCTCTCTTCTTCAGCTTGTTCAATTTTAGGCCACAGAGCTCCACTCATTCGACCTGGCTCCAGCATCGTTACATGCTCCAAGGCGCTCGCTCTTAGGGCTAAAACAGTAAGCTTGTCAATATACTGATCCAGCTTGGCAATTTTTTGTTGAAGTGAATCACACTGTGCTTTTCGATCAATTAGGTCATGCAGATAGTCGATGATGTTTCGTGCAACCAGCATATCGAGCACTAGCGGGTGATCCATAATACGAACCCCTGCCAAAGCCTTGGCAGTCTCCGCTTGAAGATGAAGCAGTGCTGAGTTTTGTTTTTTGGGGCTCGCACCCACCCAAAGCGCATTGAGGATCGATCGGAGCTTTTCAACAGTTCCATCAGTTTCAAGCTGCCTTGCCAAGTGTAGAAACGAATCTCTTCCGAGTAATAGTTTTTCTAAATTAGTCGGATCGCCACCTAGAAATGCTATGAACACCAACAGCTGCAGGCGCACCGCCTCCAATCGATCCAACTGAATGCTTAATTCAGCACTTTGCAAAGCTTTGGCCGCCTCTTTTCGAGCAGGGACCAGCACATTATGCTCAAGCAAAGCGCCTAGTTTTAATGTTCCATAAAGATCCTTTTGTGGGCATTCTGTGCTGGTTGGAGGCTGCGCAAATGTTGCCACATGCCCAGGGCCGCCGAGTAACACGCGTATAATTGGACTTGGACTTGTGTACCGACATTCAAAGCTTGGTCGCGTATAGTCAGCCAAAGGCTTAGCACGATGATCGTGCGGAGATGTTTCATTGACAAACAAAGAGCCCATTGCGCAAGGCAAAACTAGTTTGCCTGCGGTACACGTTATAACCAGATTCATACGATAACAATACCAAAATAATGTTGGGCTCCCGCCAAAGTATACGATATGGGTTTCATCTTTCATGGAGTACCTGCCGGATACTTTGGCTTGGTCATAAGCATGCGCAAGATTAAATCCAGAATCGGCCTCCAGAAGTCTTATCTGTGCCAATAGCGGAGCGTCTCCAAGATTACGTATATGCTGATGGCTCATGATGAATGACTCTCGAGGAATGCGAGGGGATTCAGGATCGCAATCGATTAAAACGCGATCCCAATCGATGGCCTTGATCATCGGAAATGGTCTTCCCTCTGGCCCGTTTTTAATTCTTGCAAAACTTTTATCTGCGTGTTCGTCCAAGCGCAATAAATTTTGATCAGCTAACAAGTGGTGGTTCTGATTCATTGTTATACGTTTACGTTCGACGATTTCAAGTAGGGTTTCCCCCGCGGCGTTTAACGCCGATTTATATTCTTGAAGCAAAGCACTAAATAAACGACTAGAACCGTGCATCGTAGCAACCACAAAACCCATAACGGCATCTGCACGATTCTTGATACTCAACAAATGTTTTAAATACTCAGATTTTTTTTCGGATAAGGCTATTTCACCAGAGCCTATTTTAATCAGTAGCTCGAAAGCACGTAAAACATAGACCCAATCGTGTGTATCAATGAATGCGTCCCTATCAACTAAATTGGCAACATGTAAATTCGCTAAAGACCCCAACAAACCAAGCTTCGTTAACGCCGACTCATCTTTAAGAAGCGTTATCAACTCCGAATCAGGCACGGTGGGCTTGCCAGCTTTTGAAGAGGCTAACGCACCTGACTTTTTCGCCACAGCGTTTAGTAACCATGAACTAAGCGTGGTGGTATACTGCGGCAAACTAGCTTTTAACTCATGTTCAGCTTTTAAGTCGATTTCGCCGATAACCTGCCCAGCTCCCTCATCAATCAAATGATCAAGACAGGATTTCAAATCATAATGCATCCAGCTCAGATGATCATGCATGGATTTGTTGGTATAAGTTAAGTGCGCTAATGATTGTCCACCATAATAGTCAAGCGTTGCTAACAAAATACCGAAATGCCTGTGATTAGTGGCATCCATTTTGTCCAATTTAGCGTCTATTGCCTGTAGCATCTCCCAGGTAATATGAAAACTTTCCCGCATTTCTGTCCACATGCCCATGACAGCTGAATGGATGGAGGCTAAAGCCTCACCCAAGCTGTTGTCCTCAGCATCGGAGTTTCCCAAAAGAGCCACCCCAATCGAAATTAAACCCACTGCAGCACCTACGCCCGTCGACATCAGAGGCAGCATTCCAGCTCCACTCGAGATCAATCCGGGTAAAGCCATGGCCGCTTGCCCAAACTGCATCAAACCTTGACTCGCCAAGCTAACGCCTTGCCAAGTACGTTTATGTCCACCCAAGAGCATCGCACCAGTCGCCAATTGACTGCCGATATTACCCAGTTGATAACAGCTTTCTCCCACGGTTTTTGCGGATAAACTGAAGCTCTTCTCATCCTCTTTTCGGCCTGAAGCCGCCTCTTTGAATCGTGATGTTAATTCAGGTATCAAGCTCAAGTTGCTCTCAAATTGCTGAGCGTCTCCATCGCCTTTATCCGCATAAGCAGTGGCCATCTGCTTAAGGCCTGCTTTTGTTGAACTAATATTTGCATCCGAGAGTAGGCTCTCAGCCGTAGCTAGCTCCTTACTCAAAGAACCATTTTTAGTGGCGGCTTTTGCTGCCAATAAAGCTTCTAATCCTTTGGGATATTGATATTTTCCCGTTTCTGCATCGAAGCGAAGAATACCGTCTGATAAAACTTCTTCTAAACAACTTAAATAAGCCATGCGGCCACCACGCTTTAAGTCGTTGGTAGCTGCAAATGTTTCAGCGTGTTTTTGTAATAAGCTCTGCATTGCCTCGGGAGATGTGCTCTTCCATTCAGCGGCTGCTGCCGAAGGAACTAAGGACTTAAACATTTCTTTGACACTGGCCGTACAGGCTTTGAAGGTGCTTATAGGATTTAAAATTAACCTGGTACCCAAATCAACTGCATCGCCGGCACGAGCAGCGAGCCAAACGCCCCCACGTAGAATGCCGTACAAAGCCAGATCCGGCTGACCCAAAAGCTCCTGCATATTAGGATCCAACGATTGATAGAAGCTCTGCATTCCCCCAACACTGGGCGCGTAATGATCAGCAACCTGAGCAACTCGTGCTACAGCGAGCAGAGACCCGCCGCCAGCGGCTGAAATCGCGGTGTCCGCTGCAGTGGCGGCAGCGGATGTTGCTGTGTCACCACCAGTAGCACCCATGCTCAGGCCAAAACCAATAGGTGCTGTAGCGGCAGTAGCAGCGATTGCACCCCATCTCCCTGGTGCCGCTTTTGCTAAGTGCTCAACCCATAGGCCATAACCACCCGCTGCAGCATTCAGATTATGAAAAAGTTGGCTTGGAGGTTTATCCACAGCTCCTGCTCCTGCTCCTGCTCTTGCTCTTGCACCACCACCAGCAGCAGCTGCCAAACCTGATTTTTCGTGACGACTCATTCGCTTTCTCCTATATTTAAAGCCACTTAAATTCTAACTTTTGTCTGAACGCACTAACACTCTACTTCGATCATGTCTTAAGTCTGCACCCAAGCTTTGCTGCCCATGTGACTGTGTGTTCTCGTTGATGAGAGCTGACAGTTGCATGATTGGAAAGTACAGAGTATCGATTCTTATTTGCTCGTCTATCGGTATTAATACGGATAACTGAAAAATTGATATTTGACTCGAATGGTGAATGACTTTTAGGAATTGAAGTGAAGTCGTATTTTAAGCATAAAACGACAGTTGTACTCTACTACGTATGGCTACGATTCCAACTGCCGTTTTTAGGTTACAATACTAAATGAGCGTCCTACCCCCTACCAGGAGAAAGCCATGAAAACTGCTGATTATTTAATTGTTGAAGGTGTGAAACAGGGCATTGATTCAAATACTATCCAAAAAATTTAACTGATGCCACAGATCGCCATCATTGCTGAATCAGCCGAATTACTTCTCGAAGCTCAGCGGCTCGCGCAACGACTTCAGCTTCCCCTGTCAAACAACATTTGTAACAACGATTACACCGCTTATCTCGTAGTAAGCGGCATTGGCTTAAAACTTCAATTAGCCAACTCACGCATGAATCCAATCAGTGTGGAATTCACCAGTGGCACTATGGCACATCGCTGTCAGTATGGCGGGGGAAAATCACAGCTCATTGCAAAAGCGATTGGCATCAAAAACAGAGCGCGACCTCGAGTGCTCGACCTCACCGCGGGCCTTGGCAGAGACGCTTATGTAATGGCCCATCTTGGCTGCACAGTTACTATGGTAGAACGTTCACCCATCATAGCCGCCTTGTTGGATGATGGCTTAAAGCGTGCATTGCAATTAAACGATCTTGCCACTGCGAGACTAGAGCTTATTTATCAAGACAGTCTTCAGTTGCTTAACAAAGCAAATTTAAATGAACAATTTGACGTAATTTATCTTGATCCCATGTTTACTGAGCTCGATAAAAGCGCTTTAGTTAAAAAAGAAATGCGGATCTTGCGCGAACTAGTCGGTCAGGATTTAGATGCTGACAAATTACTAATTGCTGCACTACAGGCTGGCAGTAAACGTGTTGTCGTTAAGCGCGCACGTTTAGCGCCACAACTGACGAATGTCAAACCGTCTTATCAATTGATCGGCAAAAGTACTCGCTTTGATATTTACCAAGCTTGACGGTCGTAGACCTCAACCTACTGAGAAAGAAGACCCACAACCACAAGTTGTTTTAGCTTTGGGGTTGCGTATGACAAACTGTGCACCGTTCATGTCTTCACGGTAATCAATTTCAGCGCCTTCCAAATATTGAAAACTAACCGGATCGACAATGAGACGCACCAAAGCTTGCTTAGCAGCCTCGCTGCCAGCCACCTGCTTTTCGACCACATGGTCGCTTTCGCCAATAGCTTCATCAAAAGTGAAGCCATATTGAAAACCGGAACAGCCACCGCCCGTGATAAACACACGCAAGTTAAGCTCGGGGTTTTGCTCTTCATCAATTAAGCTTTTGACCTTCAATGCAGCAGAATCAGTAAATACCAGCTCTGAAAGCTCATCTGCATGAGTATGATGGTCGTGATGATGTGAATGTGCCATAAAATTTACCTCTGGGCTGATTATCAGCGAGCAAGGAGGGGGTGTCAATCAAGATACAGCTATATATACCCATCGCACCTCAAGAGGCGAGTTGTAAGTTCCATCTTGACGTCGCATTAGCCCGCTTCCTCAATCACAAAAGCTCGAAAGAGCCCAACTATTCCTTCGCTTTTGCTCAATCCTCATCGGGCTACTGCT
>JBDNGR010000007.1:0-3614 GCA_041689165.1 Coxiellaceae bacterium | reverse complement strand
TTTTTATCCCGCAAAAAAACTTTGGCAATATCGCTTTCTAGAGCACCCGATAAAATGATCAAGCCTTCATGAGCCTCAACCAACCATTCCCACTGAATAGTAGGCTGTTCGTTCACCTGGCCCTCGAGATACGCACGCGATAAAAGGCGAGTTAAATTTTTATAACCTACTTGATTTTGGCAATACACTGTAAATTTTGTAGTGGATTGATCACTCGTGCTGCGCAAACAGATATCAGCACCTACAATAGGTTTAATACCAGAGGCCAAGGCTTTGCGGTAAAATTTCACCAAAGCGAAAAGATTTGAATGATCTGTAATGGCCACGGCAGGCATTCTCAAAGCGACCGCTTGCTCAACTAAATCATCAATTCGAACTAAGCCATCGATGAGGGAGTACTCACTATGCACCTTAAGATGAACAAACGAAAAACTCATAATTTAGTTATCTTGAAGTTGATGCGAAAAACTTCGCTTAAACTGGTAACGCTCGATGCCAAATTGAACTAACTGAGTTAACAGCTCAGTTAAAGGAATACCACTTGATTCCCACATTTTCGGGTACATACTAATTGAAGTAAACCCAGGAATGGTATTAATCTCGTTAAAATAAACTTCATTTTGTGCCGTAACAAAAAAATCAACTCGTGCCATACCGCTACACGCTAAAGTTTTATAAATTTTTAGTGCGGTTGCTTGAACTTTCGCACCAAGCTCCGGGCTTAAATCCGCATGTACAACCGCAGTTGCACCATTCGGATCTACATATTTCGCTTCGTAGGAATAAAATTCCGCATGAACCACTAACTCGCCTGGCCAAGATGCGGTAGGTTCTAGATTTCCCAAGACTGCACATTCGATTTCACGACCACTAATGTGCTGCTCAATAATTAATTTATCATCATAACGAAAAGCTGAGTCTAGCGCCGTAGCCAAGATTTCACGCGACTTCACTTTACTAACACCCACAGAGGAACCAGCGCGTGCTGGCTTAACAAAACAGGGATAGCCTAATTCAGCTTCAATTTTTTGCATAACTAAAGCGCGGTCATCATTCAACTGCACTGTAATCCAGCGACAAGTCTGAATACCTGCGTCATAGGTTAATTCTTTCGCAACCCCCTTATCCATACAAATGGCAGAACTGAGCACTCCAGCGCCCACATAAGCTTTATTTGCCATTTCGAGTAAGCCTTGTAGATCACCGTCTTCGCCATGAGTTCCGTGAACCAAAGGAAATATAACGTCTGTAGAATAGCGTTGCAGATTATGACAGAGCATCCAGCTATATTGCTGCTCACCAAAGATTAAAGCGAGTTGTTTCTCTGCCGAACTATCTTGCAATGTAGGAAGTTCAGCTGCTAAAAAGGCATCTTTCCCCCACCAGAACCATTGACCTTTCTGACTAATGTAAATAACTTGTACTTCATAGCGCGTGACGTCTAATGCTGCCATCACGGTCTTTGCTGAACGGATTGATACTACATGTTCAGCGGATTGACCACCACATAAGACAGCTACTTTAGTAAAACTCATCTTCCTACCCTCTACTTTTCCTTTAAACTAAATCAATAATTAAATTACGTACCGGAGCAAAACTGCGCCGATGGCAGTCTAATACACCTAAATTTTGCAAAGCATGTAAATGCTGTGCTGTACCATAACCTTTGTGTTGAGCGAAACCATAACCTGGATATTCTTTTTCGTAGCGATGCATTTCTCGATCACGCGTGACTTTAGCAATGATGGAAGCCGCCATAATCGCCTCTTCAATACCATCTCCACCAATAATGGCTTCAGCAGGCATGGTCAATAGTGGGCAACGATTTCCATCTATCAAAGCTCGCGTAGGTTGACAAACCAAGTCTGCGATAGCTCTTTGCATGGCCAATAAAGTGGCTTGTAGAATATTGATTTGATCGATTTCAGCCACACTGCTGTGCCCGATACCAACGGCATAGGCTTGCGCAAAAATTTGTTCGTGCAAAGCTTCGCGCCGCGCTTCACTTAATTTTTTAGAATCAGCCAAACCCTTGATCGGACAATTTGGATTTAAGATAACGGCAGCAGCAACCACAGGTCCTGCTAATGGACCACGACCGGCCTCATCAACTCCTGCCATTAATTCAAAATCAACCTGGGTGAGCTTCATGCCACAAATTCCTTGTAGAGGGCCTGTTGTCAGCTGTTTATTTGGCTGCAAACCAGGCGTGATTTTCACCACAAACGAACAGCTGACCACAGAGCCTTAATTGCCTGAAAACAGAAAAGATGCCAGTATACGCGAATCATTTTTTCCTAGTAAGGGCCTGTAGACGCTATGCACAAAACCGCTGAAATACTACTGATTGCAGGCGAAGCTTCCGGCGATGTCTTAGGCGCCGAGCTCATCACAGCACTCCAGAAAATCGCGCCAGACATCAAACTAAGCGCCATGGGTGGGCCCAAAATGGCTGCCGCCGGAGCCGATCTTCTGGTGGATTCTCGCAGACTCGCTGTGATGGGTGTCGGTGAAGCTTTGCTGCATTTTTTTGCGATTCGTAAGGCTTATATTCGGATTCGAAACTATTTAAAGCGCGAACAGCCGCCCTTAGTTATTCTGATTGATTATCCAGGCTTCAACCTTAGACTCGCCAAAGTCGCTCATGCGCTAGATATCAAAGTACTCTACTATGTGAGTCCAAAAATTTGGGCTTCACGTTATCAACGCATCAAAGCTATCAAACAATATGTAGACCATATGGTCGTATTCTTTAAATTCGAAGCCGAACTTTATCAACGCGAAGCGGTACCGGTAAGTTTTGTCGCTCACCCGCTCACAAAATTGACTCTAGTTCCCATTAATAAAGCACAGATCTGTCAGACCGAGGGCTTAGATCCAGAACAACCCATTATCGCTTTATTACCTGGCAGTCGCCGGGGCGAGATTTCCCGTCTTATGCCTTTGCTTTGTGCGAGTAAAAAAATTATTCAACAACAAGTTCCAAGCGCACAATTTATAATCCCACTTGCCTCAAGCTTGGAATTAGGTGATTTACAAAAATATTTAGCTCAAGATAAAGATATCAAAATTCTCGAAAAACCTGCCTTCGAATTTTTAAGCATTAGTAATGCTGCTATCGTGGCCTCAGGCACTGCAACCCTAGAAGCCGCGCTGGCTAAAACTCCACTCGTGATTGTCTATAAAGGCTGGGAATATCGCTTGGTTAAGCATCTTATCAAAACTCCTTATGTGGGCTTATGTAATATTGCCGCACAAAAAATGGTGGTCAGAGAGTTGATTGAATATGATGCTAAGCCAGAGATCGTCGCCAAAGAAACACTGCGCTTATTGAACGACCAAGACTACCGCCAAAATATCTTGCAGCAATTTGAAAATATTCCTAATCAATTGGGAAAAGCTGATGCTGCGAGCACTGTGGCCAGATTGGCACTTGAGATGCTTGGGTAAACTACAAATCTCATTGCAGTAGTTATATACCCATCGCACCTCAAGATGCGAAGTTTTAAGTTTCAGCTTGCGAGCAGTAGCCCGATGAGGATTGAGCAAAAGCGAAGGAATAGTTAGGCTCTTTCGAGCTTTTGTGATTGAGGAAGCGGGCTAATGCGACGTCA
>JBDNGR010000006.1:0-2024 GCA_041689165.1 Coxiellaceae bacterium | reverse complement strand
CGACGAAGTAAGTTGAATTTTTCGCGCCCCAGTAAGCTAAAGTCATACCAAAGTCTTCATAGTGATAAGGCAATTTAAAATGCTTTGCGACATCAAAGAAACCTAAAATACCGATGGTGCTGTTTAGTAAGAGTCGAGTGGTATCACCGGCAACGAAGTCAGGACGGCCTTGCAGTGCATCGTTAAAAATCGTGGTAGTGGAAAATATGTTTTTAAACATATTGTGAATACCCGCTTGTAAGAAATTAGGGGTAATCGTCACGTAAAGGGTAGCTAGCGGTCTAAAAAATAAGTTATCCGCAACCATATTCACAGCACATAATTTGCGGTTAGCGCTTTCGTAAGGATCGGTGGTGTTTTGGGGTTGTTTGGTACAGCTACAAACAATGACAACCAGAGATGCAACGAGAATGAGCTCTAAGCTTTTTAATAGACGTGACATAGATGGTTTATCCTTACTCTAAAGGGAGACGTCCCTGTTATAACTCCAAAACCGTGTTTTTAGATTCTGTGCGCCGAGCAGTTTAACCGAAGTTTCATTGAACCGCTAGGCCTGCTGTTTGCAGTGGGAATAGCCTGGCTAAGGCGTGATCTCGCAATGAGTTTCTTTGAGCTTCCAGCAAAGTAGCAGGCAGACAACGAAACACAAAGGTAAAACCACGACTGAGCTGTGAAAGTTAGCCGCACTAAATACCGGCGCACCGTTTGACATCTTTCCGTCCCAGTGCAGATCGAGCAGCGAGCCAATCACAGGTTGAAAAGCGGCACCGACAATAACGGAAGCCATGTTAGTAAATCCCATTGAGGTACCAGCCACCGATTTAGGGTTAATTTCACAAGAAAGCGCATAACAGGTAGCCACACCAACATTGCTCACCCCGTAAAGGAACAAGAGAATAAACAAGAGGGTGATGGGCATGCTGGGCATGTAAAGGATGATGGACATAAAGAACATACTGGCCAAAGTGGAAACAATAATGACGGGCTTACGCTTCTTAATGCGATCTGAAATCCAACCACCAATCGGCCCACCAATTCCCCAGCCAATAAAGATCATACTAATCGCACTCGCGGCAACTTCAGGTTGAATGTCATAGACGCCGCGCACATAGGATACGCCCCACAATTCCGCGAAAGCGGCGGTGGGTGCATAGAGAGCACCAACTACAGCGGCATTAATCCAAGTTTGCGGATTACGCAATACGACCCATAAGCCACTAATTAAGCTGGCTTCAGTTTTATGGGTGTTAGGTTGTACAGAAAGATACATGCGTTCACTGCTCGATTCATCACGAACAAGCAGGCCAATCAACACGGCAAGCACGCACAATGAAACGCCTACGGCAAATATGGTGCTGCGCCACCCGATGCTTTCGACCAAAACGGAAGCAAAGCCTGCACCCGTGGCGGCGCCTAACATACCAAGTGCTTGAGTAATACCAGCTAACAAACCAAAGCGAGTCGGGCTAAACCAGATGGTGGCCAGCTTTAATGCACCTACAAAGGCAAAAGCTGCACCAAAGCCGATTAAAAAACGAGCTAATTCTGCCATGCGTAAGGTGTGTGATTCAGCAAATAAAAAGCAACCACCGGCACAAAGAGCGGCCATGACGGTAAGCAAGCGATGAGGGCCGAAGCGATCCATGAGGCTTCCAACCGGGATTTGCATAGAGAGGTAGGCATAGTAGAAGTAAGCAGATAAGGCGCCTAAGCTAAGAGCACGGATATTAAAAGCTTCCATCAATTGAGGTGCCATAACGCTTGGTGCTAAACGAGCAATATATTCAACAAAAAAGAAGGCAGCGGCTAAACCCCAAATGATCCATGGTTGTTCTTTACGCAGAAACTTACTGATTGGATTAGATGACATCAAAGAACTCGACTTATTTTTAGTTGGATTTAAGTGAATACATGAGCGGAGTCAGTATATTTGAAAAACAATCAGGCGCAACCCCGGATAGCCCGGTCGGTAGGTATTATCCTAGAATACACAGTAGATTCTCAACTGCGGATTTTAGGATTAT
>JBDNGR010000005.1:0-1661 GCA_041689165.1 Coxiellaceae bacterium | reverse complement strand
TGCAAGTACTGTCATTGGGTTGCTAGGGAAAGCCTTATCGGGTGAGCTCATTAAGATCCAGTCAGAACTGGGTGCCGAACACAGCTACCGCGAGAGCGAGACCTTGTTTAATCAGTTTTCACACAAGAATCGTCGTATTAATAATCACGAAAAAATACATACCACAGCAGAGGAGTCAGGTGGTTCTCTATCTAAGTTGCATCAAGTTGAAGAGGATATATTGGTTGCTGAGTGTGCTAATGAGCTCATTATCCATGTTGATGGAGGACACATAAAAAGCACTGAAAAAGGCGAGCGATCCTTTGAGGCAATGACCGCTACTGTTTACAAGCCAAGTGCTGTGAAGTCAAATAGTAAAGATACTAGGAACTATATTGAGAGCAAGCATTGCGCTGCTTCAGCCCAACTTGATTCACAAGTTCAAATGAAACGACTCACTATTATAGCGGCCCTTAAACAAGGTTTGACGCCAAAAACAAGAATAACCGCGTTATGCGATGGGGCTGATAATTGTTGGAATATAATCGATGCGCTTGAGCCAATGGCTGCATCGATTGATAGAGTGCTGGATTGGTTTCATCTGGGTATGAAAATACAAAACATATCACTACCAGAATCAATAAAACCTAAATTAATGCGAATAAAATGGCATTTATGGCGCGGAAATTCTGAGAGGGCCATGCAACGTATTGTCGAGTTAATACCCCTCTGCCCGGAGAAATCGGCGGATAAATTGAAAAAATTAAGTACGTACATTAAAAACAATGCCAACAAAATAATAAATTATAGAGAGCGTCATAAAAATGGACTTCCGTTTACCAGCAATCTTGCCGAATCTACGGTTGAAAGTTTGATTAATCAGCGCTGCAAAGGCCAACAACATATGCGCTGGTCGAGGGAAGGATTGGATCCCATTTTACAAATTAGAGCCGCGATAGCAAGTGATGACTGGTGTAAAAATTGGAGAACCATTGTTGCTTCCATTTAATCTGATTGGTTAAAATCAACCCTAAATATTACACTTCCACTTAACCATGGTGATAAAATAGCAAAAAAGTTTACGAAATGAAATGGCTATGATGCAGCCCTGATAGGGGTTCTAGAGGGTAGCGGGAACTGCTGACTAAATGCTTAAAATAATAAAGGCTTAGTAATGAATAAAACCACAACGATGGAAACGCGAATGATGCAAATTGTCTTCCCGAACCAGGTAAATCATGTCGGGACGCTTTTTGGTGGTCACGCCTTAGAGTGGATGGATATGGCAGCAAGTATTGCGGCAACACGTTACACTAGATGTACTGTTGTTACCGTTGCAAGTGATAAAATCGAATTTAAAGTTCCCGTCAAATTGGGTGAGCTTATCGATCTTGTTGCTGTCGTCGAGAGCCTTGGAACAACAAGTCTAACCGTTGATGTAAAATTGTTTTCTGAAATATTGCTGACTGGTGAACGTAAACTCTGCACAGAAGGAAAGTTCACAATGGTTGCTGTTGATGCGAATATGAATCCTATTTCCATTATTATGCCTAGTGCTCCGGAGCTTGCACCGTGACGTAAATTGGGGTTCTTAGTTTTAAAAAGACCGCCCTTTCAACCACGAAGTGCAACAGTGGTTATAAACCAAGCAGTCGAGTAACCACCTCTCATCGCTGAGAGGC
>JBDNGR010000004.1:0-19562 GCA_041689165.1 Coxiellaceae bacterium | reverse complement strand
TGGGGGGAGTGATAAAACACTCCCCCTTTTTTTTGGGTTTAGATCAGACATTTATATCAATAATTAAAATCTCAAAACGTAAATTTTTTCCAGCTAAGGGATGATTAAAATCTAATATTGCGCGATCATCTCTTATTTGCTGAACACGCACTTGGCGGGTTTGGCCGTCTTGATCAGCAATCCCCATAATAGAGCCTTCCTGGTGACAATCTTCGGGTAAGTCATTAAGGTCAATTTCACGAAAAGCTGAGGGATAAACCGGGCCATAAGCTTGATCAGCTGTGAGTGCTACTTGTCTAGCATCCCCTACTTTTAAACCTATTAAGGCATCCTCTAAGGCCGGTAAAACTTGTTCATCGCCAATAACAAAGGATAAAGGTCCTAAACCTTTACTGCTATCGAGTTCTTGCCCATCTTCAGAGTAAAGTGTGTACTCTAGTGTTACTAAATCGCCGTGCTTAATCATAAAACTTTTGCTACTCCGTGCTTGTTTGCCATTAAAATGATATCGGCCTTACGTTCTGCGAAAATTCCATTACAAACAATGCCAGGAATATTATTTAATTCATGTTCAAGCTGAATGGGGTCAAGAATTTTTAAATTGAAGACATCAAGTATATAGTTGCCATTGTCTGTGACGAAGGCTTCACGATAAACAGGGTCGCCACCCAGCTTCACTATCTTGCGAGCCACAAAACTGCGGGCCATGGGTATAACTTCAAGAGCCACGGGAAAACGACCCAATACATCTACCCGTTTAGACTCATCGACTAAACACACAAAAGTTTTGGCAGCAGTAGCTACAATTTTTTCTCGAGTTAGAGCGCCACCACCACCTTTAATTAAGTAGCCATGAGCATTAAATTCGTCAGCACCATCGATGTAGATTTTTAACTCACCCGCTTGATTCAAATCAATGACGGGAATTTGGTGTAGCTTTAGTCGTTCAGCAGTAGCCACAGAGCTTGCTACAGCGCCCTCAATCTTGTGTTTGATGGAAGCGAGAGCATCAATGAAATGGTTAACAGTGGAGCCTGAGCCTACTCCTACAATCACATCATTCGGTACATACTCTAAAGCTGCAAGTCCGACGGCTTTTTTAAGTTCATCATTATTATTTTGCATAAAATATTCCTTTTTAATGGTCAGAAACGGTGAGTATGCTCAAATTATGCCAGCATGTTTTAGTAAAGCGGTCACATCAGGTTCACGTCCACGAAAGCGTTTGAATAATACAGCGGGGTCTTCGGAACCGCCAGTTTGCAAAATACATTCCAAGAATGCATTGCTGGTATGTGTATCGAATAAACCATTCTCTTCAAATAAAGAAAAAGCATCACAAGCCATGACTTCAGCCCATTTGTAGCTATAGTAACCCGCGCTATAGCCGCCAGCAAAAATATGCGAAAAATGATGCTGAAAGCGATTAAATTCGGGTGTCGGCAAAACATCCACCGTATCATGCACTTCATTCATAATCTCTTGAATTTGATTATTCTTGTTTGGATCAAATTCAAGAAAGAGTCTAAAGTCGAATAAACTGAATTTAATTTGGCGCATCATGCTCAAAGCTGCCTGGAAATTTTTAGCCTTGTTCATTTGTTCAAACAGGCTGTCTGGCAGGGCTTCACCAGTTTGATAGTGTCGTGCAATCAAAGCCAAACCTTCCTTTTGCCAGGCCCAGTTTTCAAAAAATTGACTGGCAAACTCAACAGCATCCCAAGGCACACCATTAATACCCGATACAGCACTGTAATTGACAGTGGTTAAGAGATGCTGCAGTGCGTGACCAAATTCATGAAATAAAGTCACCACATCATCGTGATAAAACAACGCAGGCTCACCGTTAACCGGTGCATTAAAGTTACAGCTAACAAAGGCTATGGGAGTTTGTATGGAACCATCAGCTAAACGACGGCGCACGCGACAATCATCCATCCATGCGCCACCACGTTTATTTTCACGGCCATAGAGGTCTATATAAAATGCTGCAATCAACTGGTCATTGAGATCATAAATGGCATAGCACTGCACATCAGGATGCCAAAGCTGAGCGTTAGACACTTTCTTAATTTGAAGTTTGAATAAACGGTAAATAATTTCAAATAAGCCTTGCAGAACCTGTGGTTCAGGGAAGTAGGAACGAAGATCTTCTTGTGACAATGCATAATCATGGAGACGTAGTTTCTCGCTATAATAGGCAATATCCCAAGGTTGTAGAGGTGTATTATGGCCCTGCTTTTTTGCAAACTGTTGTAATTCTTCAAATTCGACTTCAGCTTTAGGTTTAGAAGCTTCGCTCAGTTCGCTTAAGAAGTTTAATACCTCCTCAGCAGATTTTGCCATCTTGGTGGCAAGTGATTTCTCAACATAGTTCTCAAAGCCCAATAATTTTGCTATTTCAAATTCTGCATTGAGAATAGCGAGCATAATTTGTGAGTTGTCCCAACGTCCGGCATTAGGACCTAGCTCAGACGCACGCGTTACATAAGCGCTGTACATTTCTTTGCGCAGTTTCTCGCTGTCTGCATAGCGAACAACGGCACTGTATGAAGGTGCCTCTAAGGTGAAAACCCAGCCGCTTAATTTATTTTTTTCAGCGGCAGCTTTAGCGGCTGTAATCACTCTGGGTGGCAGCCCGCTGAGTTCAGCTTCATCGGTAATAGGCTTCTGCCAAGCGTGTGTTGCATCTAATACATTTTCTTCATAATGACTTTGTAGCTGCACAAGTTGTTTCACTAAATCAGCGAATCGCTGTTTGCGTTCTGCATCGAGTGCGATACCGGATAGTTTAAAGTCTCTCAAATCATTATCTATGCAGCGTCTTTGTGCCAAATCTAAACTCTGATACTCAGAGCTATGGGCTATAGATTCTACGGCATGAAAGAAATCGAGATTGTGTGCGAGCTCAGTCGAGTAGTCCGATAGAATCGGTAGGCACTCATTATAAGCTTCACGTAACTCGGGCGTGTTGCAGACCCCATGCAAGTGCTGAATCATTGACCAGAACTGATCGAGCCGATCAGATATATTTTCAAGTGGATAAATAAGTGTTTCCCAGCTAAAAGCTTGGCGCTGCTTAAGCAGCTCTGCTAGTTCCTGTTTGTTTTGCTCGATCAGACTACTTAATTGTTGCTTAATCTCGTGCGTTCTAATCTCAGCAAAGCGCGGCAGGTTTTCTAATTTTACATTCATTCGGGTTTCTCTTTATAGTTCTCATAGCTTGTGGTACGAGCGCATCAGTTGACACTCAAAGCATCTCCACGCTAGAGTGAGGGCCTTCCATTTACCATACTGATTCTAAATGAATTCTGCCGATAAAGTTAAGCACTATTTACGGAAAGTTAGTCCCAGTTTCGTCGGTAAAATTTTCTATTATTTGATCCCTTATCGCCGAACGACGGTTCTAGCCAATATTAAGCTTGCTTTTGGTAAAGATTTAAACGAGCGAGAGCACGTAAAGCTGGCGCAATGTTTTTATACACATTTAAGTAGGTTAATTAAAGAGGTGATAGTCCTACGCTTTTTAGATAATGACGCTATTAGTTCACGTGTCGAATTGCAGGGCAAGGAGCATTTAGTCTCAGCCTATGAGAAAAGAAAGGGTGTGTTAATCCTGAGCGGCCATTTTGGTAACTGGGAACTGGCGCCAGCGGGTGCAGCGGTTAAACTACATCGTGCGGCCGATACCGGTCAAATGCATTGTATTCGTAAGCTGCTTTCAAACAAGTTTCTCGAAAAATTAGTATTCAATCGTTTCAATATGGCAGGTATTCGGGTTATCCCAAAAGAAAAAACACTACGACAAACGCTGAAGGCTCTTGCTGGTGGCAATAGTGTTGTCTTTGTCATGGATCAACATTCCAGTGTGGGTGGTGAAGGCATCCTAACAGAGTTCTTTAACAAGCCTGTGGGCACCTTTCGGAGCTTAGCAAAATTAGCTAAAAAAACGGGTGCACCGGTTGTACCCGTATCTTCCTATCGTTTAGCTTCTGGCAGGCATGTGCTGAAGATTCATCGCGAGTTAATTTTTATTGAACATCAAGACGCGGAAGAAGAACAACGCCTCAATACGCAGCGTTACAATAGTTTTATTGAGCAAACCATAATAGATCATCCAGATCAGTGGATTTGGATGCATAGACGTTGGAAGTATTTCACTCGCAAACAGGAGTCGCAAGCATGACGATTCGTCGATTTGAAAACCTTAACCCTGAGCTCAAAAGTAATGCCTGGGTAGATGAGACGGCCTTGGTCTTGGGTAATGTGATATTAGAAGAAGATTGCTCTGTGTGGCCTATGACAGTCTTGCGAGGCGACATTCATGAAATACGCGTAGGCAAGCGTACTAATATTCAAGATGGTACGATTGTGCATGTCACACACGCAAGTCGATTCAATCCCGCGGGTTTTCCCACTCTTATTGGTGATGACGTCACTATTGGCCATAAGGCCGTGATTCATGCTTGTCGTATAGATGATTTAAGTCTAATTGGTATAGGCTCAATTTTATTAGATGGTTGTCATATTCAATCTGAAGTTATCGTCGGCGCTGGCAGCGTTGTGCCACCGGCTAAAGTTTTAGAAAGCGGATATCTCTGGTTAGGCTCACCGGTACGGAGAGTTCGTCCTTTAACTGCCCAAGAACGAAAATATTTGCCTTATAGCGCTAATTATTATGTCGAGCTAAAAAATAGGCATCAAAAGGGTTATACCGCTAAATGAGTTGAGCTTGAAAAGGTATAAAACTAGATCATACTCTGAAAAATCTTATAAAAATCGGAGTTAACCCGCCAAAAAATAGTTTCGCTACCGTGTTAATTTTTAATTTAACAATTAGTCTTAGCTAAGGTCTTGATTTACGCAATTCTGTAATAAGCTCTTTAGTTTCTGGTCGAATACCACGCCACAAATAAAAAGATTCAGCGGCCTGCTCTACTAACAGGCCTATACCATCAACATAGGGTGCTTTTTGTTGTTTAGCCCAGCGTTTGAAATCAGAGCTTCTTTCACCATAATTCAGATCATAGCAGAAGGCACCCTCGGTGCTGTAATCAGCAGGTATTGTAGGCATAATGCTGCTGGCATGAATAATTAGTTCGGGTTTGAATTGACTAAGTTTTTCTAAAGCGAGAGCTTCGATAGCAAAACGCTTGCTGAGTTCTTTTGCTTTCACCAGACTACGATTAGTTAGCGCCACTTGCTTAGGATTTTCTGCCAGCAATAATTCGAGTATACCTTGTGCCGCACCCCCCGCCCCAATAATTAAGATAGCTTTGTTCTTAAGCTCAAAAGACTGATTACACTTCAAATCATTGATCAGACCAATGCCATCTGTATTCTCGGCCAAGATAGAATTATCTTCTTGTTTGATTAAAACGTTTGCAGCCTGAGCTAAAAGTGCCGCACTAGAAACCTGATTAGCGACAGCAACAGCCATTTGCTTGAAAGGAGCTGTGATGTTAAGACCTTTCCCATAATACAAAAACTCACGTAGATCATGAGCAAAACTATGCGACTCTGACTGCAAAGACTGGTAGATAATATCTTCGCCTGTTAATTTGGCGAAACGTTGGTGGATGTAAGGGGATAATGAATGGGCAATAGGATTACCTATTATCGCGTAATGATCAGTCTGGGTTATTTCATGCATTGTGAGCTAAATATTGGCAAATTTGATCTTGTAAATGTGTATAAGGATAGCAGCGACCCTTATAACCATTCACCATAATAACGAATGAAAGTCGGTGATTTTTAGAGGTGACAAGATAACCTGCTAATGCGCTAACGCTTTGCAGGGTACCAGTTTTCCCGCGTAACTGAAAATGAGGTGTTAGCGAACGCATACGATGTTTTAAAGTTCCATCGACACCAGCTAGTGGTAAAGCGGTTAATAAGTAAGGAGCCACTTTTTGATCATGATAGGCATAATGAAGCAGAGCTGAAAGTTGGTTAGGTGTAATTAGATTATAAGGAGACAAGCCTGCTCCGTCTAAGATAACACTATTGTTGAAATTGATATGAGCATGCTCGCTTAGAATATCCTTCACAGCTTGCACACCATTCTCCCAAGTGCCAGCAGTGTGAAAATAAAGTTGCCCAATCTTTTTTAACAAAGTATTGGCAAAAATATTATCTGACTTTTTCAGCATACGGATGATCAGTTCTTTTAAGGGAGCTGACTGATGAACCACTAAGGTTTTTTGTGCAGCGGGATCGTGATGCATTTTGATCGTGCCATTAAAACGGATATGATTCTGTTGCAAACTCAAATGTACCAATGATTTAGCATAGCTATTCGGATCTTTAACGGCGAGCAAAGAAGTTTGAACTCCCCAGCTTTTAACTAGGCATCCAGAAACACGATAATTGTTGTGCTGATCACTTTCGATAGCGACAGAGCACGAGCGTCTTGCATTGGTAGTAACAAGTGAGTTTTGGAAATGGGCGGCATTAGGTGGCAGGTTGCTTGTTACCTGAGCACGCTGATTAACTTGAGAAGGTCGCAAAGTTAAATTGAAGCTATTTTCATTGATGATGATAGCGTTCAAAGGAGCGGCATAATGATACATGAAGTCTTTTTTAACCCAACCTGGACCATAAGGCGCGCTATTATAATCATCATTATCAACAAAAATTGAAGCATTAATTTGATGAATGCCTTGCGCCGCGAGTTGTCTAAATAATTGGCTTAGATCAGCTGCTCTTAAGCTTGGGTCACCCGAAAATTTCACCACTAGATTACCATCAATTACACCATTATGAATGTTTGTGGCATCTGTCAGTAAGGAGGTGCTGAAAGTAAGATTAGGTCCCAAATAAACTAAGGCGGCAATGGCCGTTAAGAGTTTTTGGACACTGGCTGGCACCATTAACTTTTCAGCATTTTTTTGATAAATTATTTCTCCACTGTCGAGTGAGCGAACAATAATACCAACATGAGGAGCGGCTTGATAACGTGAGCTTAGAGAATGTTCAACAAAATTTTGAATATTACGTTTTTCTTGGGTGGAAATGTTGCTGCTTGCTAAGCTGAGGGGTGCATGAGTGATTAGAGCTAAGCCTAATAGGTATGCCGAGGTTTTTATCAAAGAACGCATAAAACAAATACTCGCAATTAAAATTAATTAGCTGAAGAAGGCTTATCACGTCGCACCCAAACAACTAATAGGAGAATAGCAATGAGGATAATGGGAGCCATAATGATTGACAAATAGGCCTCGAGTAAAGCACCTACTAGGATGAAAATACCCAGCGTCAGGCCGACTAAGATAAAGCAGCGATCGATATAGAGCCCTGCTAAAAACATTGTCAGCGCCAATAGGAGCAAAATGACAAAGCCTGCTTGAACACGACTTAGTATCCCACTACTCACGAGAATGCTTACAAGATAGACCGCCAGTATTAGACCTATCCAATGCAAAAGCTCCATGCCTAGCGTGCTGATTCCAAAGCGAGAGTTTTTATGTTTCAAATACCAGCTTAGTGACATGGAAAGTACGGCATAAACACCGACCATAATATGCCAATACAGCCAAGCATTGGCCGGCCCTATATCAATAATGATTAGACCACCAAAGGCCATAAGTAACATAATGCCGCCTACAAACAGGCGAGGCTTCCAGTGCTGGCCGACTTGTCTGAAGGCTTGTTCAGAAGATTGGATGAAACCGGGCATCGGGTTTGGAATATTATTCATGATTCGTCCTAAAGAACTTGTCCTAAAGCACCATGCTTAATTGAGTTAAAGAGTGCCTTTTCTGTCGGGAGAGTATAGCTTGATAATCAGGCTCGTTCCACCGCAATGCCGACCGTAGCTTGATATGTGATGGTTAAAAGTCAAATTACTGTATTAAAAATGATGAGCTTGTGTTAAAAAACTGAAAAATTAATTATTAATTGAGGTTAGGTATGATTAGAGAAACGCGCGATATAAAACTTATTATTGTGGCGGCTATCAGATGCTTTTTAAGAGATTCTTTTTTTGCCGAAGGACGAATTGAAGAAGACGCCTGGATCACTGCAGACAAGCTTAAGCTACATGATAAGGGAAGCTTATATGAAGTTTCGAGAATTTTTTGCGTGAGTGCAAAGAATGTCTTTAAAATCTTCATGAGGGTGGCTCAGCCAAAGTAGGTTACATGATCCTAAAGATTTTAAGAGAGGAGAGCGAGAAAGGATTAGAGCTTTACCGCCAAGGTTTTTTTATGAAACCAGAAGAAGTTATTGCGGCTTTCAAAATGGTTTATGACGGGATTCAAGTTAGGTATTTACGTAGGCCAGGTGTGGCCCTTGGTTTTGTGGATAAATCGACTACGTCAGCAGTCATGCCAAAACCATTTCAGGCTTGTCCAGGGGCGGCCGTTGCTGGCGCTGGGGGAGGTCCGCTGTTTCTTAGCCTTTCTGCGCCAGCAGGAACACCTCGTTTTGTGGCGGAGCAAGATGATGCTGCTATCGAGGAAGAAGAAGGATCAAGACGAATTATGGGAGTTATGAAGCGTAGTGGTGGTAGTGCCAGCTTAGCTAATATAGCGGCAGCGCCTATAGAAGCTGCCACAGCCCCCCTTGATGTCGATGTGACTCCAGCATGGAAGAAGCCAGAATTGTAAATAGGATAAAGAACGGCATGCGCCTTTATATTAAAAGATTAAAAATACACAGCTTGATTGGTACTCATTCGTGGGAGCAAACGCAGAAACAGAATCTGTATCTTAATATTAGCTGTGATCTTGATGCCACCAAAGTAGCGAGTCAAGACCGGATTGAAGATACTCTAGACTATCAGCACTTAGCAGATGAAATTTCAAAGCTACTTGAAAAAAGTCATTTTCAATTAATTGAAAGTGTGGCTAGATATGTAGCAGAATATTTGCAAAACACCCACGCAATACCACATGGCTCTGTAGAAGTGATAAAGCCGCAGGCATTGGCTGAGGCTGACTCGGTAGGGGTGGTTCTGAATTGGTAAGCATTTAGAGCGTATCATCTATTGGGTATATTACTTTAAAAGCGACTGATGATACGCCCTAGCAACATAATCTATAAACTGACAATCACAGCATGAATCATCCAACCCAATACTCCACAGTCGCCTTATATCGTAATGATATGAAGTTTTCAGCAGGCCATTTTACTATTTTTTCAGCAACTGAGCGTGAGCGCCTGCATGGTCATAATTTCCAGGTTCGGGTCGAGGTTACAGCCAAGGTACAAGATGATGGCATTACCTATGACTATAGCTTGACCCGTCGTAAAGTTTTGACGCTCTGCAAGTCTTTAAATGAATATATGCTATTACCGCAATACTCGCCTTATCTTAAGTTAAGTGAAGATCAGCATCACCACCATGTAGAATTTAATGGCGATAAGATGTCGTTTTTAAAAACGGATACGCTGATTTTGCCGATTAAAAATGTAACTTCTGAAAGCTTAGCCGCTTGGTTTGTCGAGCAGCTAGTCGCGGATAAAGAAGACTTGCATGCTAAGCGAATAGTGGCAGTTAAGGCCATGATTTCAATCACGGTTGGACAGTGTGCCTCAGCAGTTTGGAAACAAGATGAATAGAACTCTTATTATTACGGGTGGCAGTCGTGGTATTGGCAAAGCCGCCATTGAGTTATTTTTACAAAATGAATGGCGTGTGATTAATATTGCTCGAACTGTGTGTGAATTAGGTGATGTTACGAATCTAATGTTGGATCTATCAGATCAAAAATTTTCAACCCAATGCCATGAACAGTTACTAAAAATCCTGCCTGAATCACAACAAATCTGTTTGGTGCACAACGCCGCGCTTTATGAGAAAGACAAGGTTGACGAACTTGATTCAGCAGCTTTTAGAGCTATTCTAGAGGTGAATTTGGTCGCCCCACTCGCTCTCAATCGCATATTAGTGCCGATGATGCAGGCCAATTCGTCAATCATCTACATCGGCTCAACACTATCTGAAAAGGCAGTTGCGAATAACGCAAGCTATGTTATTTCAAAACATGCGTCAGTTGGAATGATGCGTGCGACCACACAAGACTTAGCTAACCAACAAATACACAGTTGTTGCATCTGTCCGGGATTTACTGAAACGGATATGCTCGTTAAGCATTTAAATGACAAACCCGAACTGAAAGAAATTTTAAATGCTCGTGTGGTGCGAATCGTTTAATTCAGCCTTCTGAGATAGCCTCATTGATTTTCTATGCAGCCAATAATCCCGTGCTGAATGGTGCGGTTCTACATGCTAATTTAGGGCAAATTGAGTCTTAAAAGCTTTAGGTTCTTGATAAGCTGTTCAATATTTTCCAGATGCTATTAGCGATTACAGTTGGTTTAGTATCATCCGTGCTATAGTTGAAATCAGCTAAAGACTCATACAAAGCGGTACGCTCTTGGTTAAGTTTGTGTAGTTGTGCTACAGGATCAGCTTGCAACAACGGGCGATGTGATTTACGCAAATCAACTCGTTTTAGTTGCTCTAAACTATTCACACTTAAGTAAATTATCAAACCAGTTTCTTTCAGTATGCGCTGAGTGGCTTCATTCAGTATGGCGCCACCGCCGGTTGAGAGCACTATTCCGGACTGTTGCGCGAGTTCTTGGATAATGAGTGCTTCGCGACTACGAAAGCCACTTTCTTGTTCCTTTTCAAATATCCAACTAATGCTAACACCACTATGTGCTTCGATTTCATGGTCAGAGTCATAAAAGCGGCGCTTAGCTAGCTCGGCCACTCTTCGTCCAACACTAGATTTGCCGGCACCCATCGAGCCAATCAGATAGACGTTAGAAGTTGGAGTGAATTCTTTGTGTGATGTCATGCTGCTATATTAGCTTAAGATAACCGGTGTGATAAAGATTAATAACTTTTTTCGCTCACGGATAGTTTGATGTTGTTGAAATAATAATCCTAATAAAGGAATCTTACTTAAAAAAGGTGTTTTGTTAACAGCGCTGCTGTTGTTTTGCTCATAGATGCCCCCGAGCACTACGGTCTCTTTGTTATTCAATAATACTTCTGTCGTGAGTTCTTGGGTGCGAATGGCCGGAACACCTTGCACACTGAGTGTGCTGATCTTATCTTGATTCACTTCGAGTTTGAGTAAAATTTGTTGATGTGGCATCACTGCTGGCGTGACTTTTAATTTGAGAACTGCTTTTTTAAAAGTAACGCTGGTGTTGCCATTAATGGTTTGCTCTTGATAAGGAACTTCTTCTCCAGACTGAATGCTCGCGGCCACGCGATTGTTGGTGATGAGCTCTGGACTTGAAATAATTTGTGCGAGGCCATCTTGTTCTAAAGCATTTAATTGTAAATCAATAAATTGATCATTACGCAACTTAACGATTGGAATATTAAATTGACCGCTTTGAAAATTGTTATGCGACATGTCGAGATTGATGTCATTACTGCTAGCGCTATTTTGCGTGCCGAAGTTGATGCCTAGATTTTGTAAATAGCGTTCATCTAAATTAACAATGCGTGCTTTAATTAAAATTTGTTTAACAGGTATATCGAGTTTGCTCACTATTAATTTAGCGCGCTCTAAGTTTTCTTGGCGGTCTTGAATCCAAAGAACATTAGTTCTGTTATCCGCTAGAGCACGGCCCTCGCTGGATAGAATCGCCGCTTTATCTTCGTTAAGAAAGTGAGCTATGTCCGCAGCGCCCGCATAGTTAATCGTAATGAATAGTGATTTAAGAGCAGAATCTTGATTAAAATTGTTGAGCTTGAACGGGTCTTGACTTAAAGCATTCAACTGTGTGGGCAAAACTAATAATAGCAAGGATAAAATTAAGTTATAAATCATGCTTAACAACCAGGTAGCTATGGATAAGACCCGTGTTCAGTCGATTATGCATGTTTAAATCGTGCAAGTGTAAAATGTAATTCGAGTCGAGTAGTGCCTTAATAAAAGCGATTGAATTTAGATACGAGCCTGCTGTTTCGCAAGAGAATTCCTCACTTGAATGTTGGCTTGGGCTAAACTTAGTGGTGATAAGTTCTAATTCATGCTGCTTGGCGAGCTTGATTAAATGATGAATCAAAAAATCATGTTGTAATGGATTGCTTGGATCTGCAGTCGATTCCAACTGCAAGTATTGAGCCTTTAATTGTTGTTGCTCAACTTTTAATGAAAGCCACTGCGTTATTAGCCCATGCAGAAGCCAATAATAAATTAATAGTAGTGCAAGGCTAAATAAAGCCAAAAATTTTATGACACGTCTGTCGCAGGCGAAACTGACTAATCGCTTAATCATGGCTAAGAAACCTTAGCTTAAATTCCAAAGGGGCTGTGGTATTTTCACTCAGTGAGAAATCAGCTAATTTTAAGTTTGCAGCCAGACTTTCTGCATACTGCTTAGCCTCGTCAGCACTTCTCGCTAAACCCGTTAACAGGAGTTGATCTTCAGACCAATGAATTTCTGTTAAAACCAGATCGGCGTTAAGCTTGGTTGTAATCAGTTCCAATAAATTTAAAAATCGTTGGTGTTCTTGATCGAGCGTAACCGAGCTGGCGCGCTGCTGTAGTTGTGTTTTCGCTTGATTTAGTCTTGCTTGTAGTTTGTTATTGGTGAGCTGGTATCCACTAATACTGCTTTGTAGACTAAAACGAAGCCCAAGCATTAGCAAAATCAGGAGCAAGCCTAAAGCTAATAATACTTGCTTTAAGTTAGGCTTTTGATTGCTGCGCCAAGCTTGCGGTACGTATTCTAATAAAGAGCTCATGACCAACTCCGCCTTTAAAAGGCAAGATTTTAGATAAGTCGCTAGGATCAGCAATACCGGGATTGGCATATACCCATCGTAGCTTGAAGTACGATGGGCATAGCTTGCGTTTGGTCCATCCAAATTCTGGCTGAGGTGGGTTCTGTCTGCTACACTTCTTTCGTATTTAAACAGTAGGTTACGGATTCAAGCAGTAGGTTTCGGGTTCGAATGGTAGGGCCTGTTTACAATTACTTTAATTGTTTTAAGAAGGATTGGAGCTCTTGAAAAAGATTTTTCGTCGCGTCGCTAATCATGGGGTTTGGGCATTATTAAGCATAGCTTTATTGGGACTAATTCTTTTAACTGCCCTATTTACCTACATGAGCTGGCAGCTGCCGGATGTAGAAACCTTAAAAGATGTGCACCTTCAGGTTCCCATGCATGTTTATAGTGCTGACGGCAAATTAATTGCCGACTTTGGTACCAAGCGCCGTATTCCAGTTAGCCTTGAGCAAGTCCCTCCTCAGTTAGTTAATGCGGTCCTAGCGATTGAGGACAGCCGCTATTATAAACACGCGGGTGTTGACTTTATCGGTTTGGTTCGTGCCGCGGTCGCAGTAGCAACTACAGGCCGTAAAGTACAAGGTGCCAGCACTATTACCATGCAAGTGGCACGAAACTTTTTCTTAACACGCAAAAAAACTTTTGCTCGTAAGTTTAACGAAATTTTACTCGCACTAAAGATTGATCAAAGTTTCGATAAAGATAAAATTTTAGAATTGTATTTGAATACCATTTACTTGGGTCAGCGTGCTTATGGTGTGGCTGCCGCCGCGCAGGTCTATTACGGTAAAAACCTAGATCAGTTAAGTTTGGCGCAAATGGCGATGATCGCCGGTTTACCACAGTCCCCTTCTAAAGCAAATCCGATTACAAATGCTAAAGCTGCAAAAATTCGACGCGATAATGTTTTAGAGCGCATGTATGAATTAAATTATATTACTGAAGCTGAATATAAGGTGGCGGTTAATTCGCCAGTAGCTGCACATTACCACCAGGAGCGGGTTGAAGTTGAAGCGCCCTATTTAGCAGAGATGGTGCGTGAGACTTTATTTAATCAGTATGGCGAAGCCGCTTATGAAATGGGTCTGAATGTCTATACAACTATTCCTTCCGACTTGCAGATAGTCGCAAACAAGGCTTTACGTGATGGTTTGCAAGCTTATGATCGTCGACACGGTTATCGTCAGCCACAAAAAAACTTAGGTACAGCAGATAAAGATTATGCTGATTGGCTTAAAGAGTTGCGTAAATTACCTGCTATCCATGAAATGCTGCCCGCAGCAGTGACTGCAGTCAACGCTAAAGCTTTAAGCATTATTCTTGCTGATAATACTCGCGCGCAAATTGAGTGGACTGGCTTGAGTTGGACGGGTCGTGGTAGTGCTGCACAAATTGCTAATATCGGTAGCGTTGTATATGTAGAAAAACAAGAAGGTGTTTGGCGTCTACGCCAGGTACCTCGTGTAGAAGGAGCTCTGGTTTCAATTAATCCACAAACAGGTGCCATCTTGGCTTTGGTGGGTGGTTACAGCTATGTGCAAAGTCATTTTAATCGTGTTACGCAAGCTGAGCGTCAACCGGGATCAAATTTCAAGCCGTTTATTTATTCAGCAGCACTTGCAAAAGCTAATTATACTTTAGCGACAATAATTAATGATGCACCTATTGCAATCCAGCAAGCTGATGGTAGCTGGTGGCGCCCGCATAATAATGAAAAGAAATTTTTCGGCCCTACTCGCTTACGCATTGGCTTGATTAAATCACGCAATCTAGTATCTGTGCGCTTGCTCCAAGCAATCGAAATTCCTTATGTTTTAGAATATTTAAAAAACTTTGGTTTCAACGTCGCTAAACTACCGACAACTTTATCCTTAGCATTAGGCTCAGGAGAAGTAACACCTTTAGAATTAGCGCGCGCTTATACTGTTTTTGCGAATGGTGGTTATCGAATGACACCTTACTTTATTGACAAGATCATAGATGACAAAGCTGAGATCACTTATGAGGCAGAACCTGATCGTGCTTGCGTAGCCTGTATCAGCAATCCCGATATGTCAGTGGATGAACGCCCTAAAAACATCGCACCACAAGCTATTAGCCCGCAAAATGCTTATCTTATGAATGATGTGTTACACGACGTTATTCAAAATGGTACTGGATCAGCTGCGAAAGTCTTAAATCGTTCTGATTTGGGCGGTAAGACTGGTACTACCAATGATCAAATGGATGCTTGGTTTTCCGGTTTCAATGCCGATGTTGAAACCACTGTGTGGGTTGGTTACGACAGCAATAAATCAATTCATGAATATGGTGCACAAGTAGCTCTTCCTATCTGGATGCAATACATGCGAGAAGCATTAAAAGGCAAGCCTGAGCGTAGTATGCCGGAACCACCTGATATCGTGCGTGTGCGTATTGATCCTAGGACTGGCATGTTAGCTTATCCTGGTGATCCTGACGCAGTCTTTGAAGTTTTTGTAAAAGATACAGAACCTACTGAAGAGACATCTTATTCTGATGATAATGTAGATACTGATAGTGGTATTAATATGGGTGAAAGTTTAGTTGATCATTTGTTTTAAATAGTGGGTCGTTGGGCGTAGGGGCGGGCTCCCGAGCCCGCCCTCTTTCAGTTGGATCGATCCTTCAGTAAATAACATCGATGTACAGTTGAGAGGGCAACCACCCATTATTTACACAAGCATTTGCCCCTACGCCCAACCTACAACCCAAAAACACAATCAAACCAATCCAATGATTATTTAAGAAAGCTTTGAAATAAGCCTCGCTGTCATATTCATGAATTAAAAAACTGCTGACATACCCATCGCACCCCAAGCTGCGAGTTGTAAGTTCCATCTTGACGTCGCATTAGCTCGCTTCCTCAATCACAAAAGCTCGAAAGAGCCCAACTATTCCTTCGCTTTTGCGGAATGTCATCGGGCCATTGCTCGCAAGCTGAAACTTAAAACTTCGCAGCTCGAGGGTTGAGAGGTATATACCGCTAGAGGCACCCGTTATAAAAACAATGTTATCTTTAAGATTGCTTAGCATAAGTTAAATCGAAATCACGCGCGGCTTTCACTTCATCTAAGCGGCCTATAGCACGAGTATGTGGTGCCGATTTTAACAATTCCGGCTGTGTTTTAATTTCCTGCATAATATTAGCCATAGCCTCTACAAAGCGATCCAATTCTTCTTTAGATTCTGTTTCAGTCGGCTCGATCAGCAGGCATTCAGGCACTAATAAAGGAAAATAAATGGTTGGCGAATAAAAACCATAATCCAATAAACGCTTAGCAATATCTAAAGCGCTAATGCCATGTTCTTTGGTTAAAGGTTTGGCGGTAATAATGAATTCATGCGTCGCACGACGGTTGGGAAAAGCTAAGGTGTAACCCAAAGCTTGCAAACGTTTCATCAGGTAATTGGCATTAAGTGTGGCAAATTCACTGACCTGAGTTAAGCCGCGGCGACCTAAAAGACGCGCATAAATATAGGCACGTAATAATACGCCCGCATTACCCATAAAGGTCGACAAGCGACCAATAGTCTCAGGGCACTCTTTTTCAGTCACCCAATGATAGTGCTGCTCTGATTTACCCACTATGGGTGTAGGTAAAAATGCTTTTAAGCGATCACTACACGCAACCGGCCCCGCACCTGGTCCACCACCACCATGTGGAGTTGCAAACGTTTTGTGTAAATTTAAGTGGATGACATCGAAACCCATATCGCCGGGACGCACTTTAGCTAAGATGGCATTTAAGTTCGCACCGTCATAATACAAAAGCCCACCGGCATCATGCACAATTTTAGCAATTTCTTTAATGTTACGTTCAAACACGCCGAGAGTTGAGGGATTAGTTAACATGATACCGGCGGTTTGTGGTCCTACGGCTTTTTTCAGTGCCTCAATATCCACATCGCCTTCTGCTGTGGTTGGAATTTCTTTAACTTTAAAACCACACATCGCTGCTGAGGCAGGATTGGTACCGTGCGCGGCATCTGGTACTAACATTTCATTACGATTACTATCACCGCGTTTACGATGATATGCCGCAATCATCGCAACACCGGCAAATTCACCTTGCGCACCTGCCATTGGCGTTAAAGAAATCCCCCTCATGCCGGTGACTTCTTTCAACATTTCTTGTAAATCATAAACGCACTGTAAAAACCCTTGGCTGGATTGCTCCTCTCTAAGAGGATGGTGCATCAAAAATCCTGGCAACATCGCATTTTTATGTGCCGCTCTGGGATTGTACTTCATGGTGCAAGAACCCAAGGGATAAAAATTAGTATCGATTGCGTAATTTTTTTGTGAGAGCTGCGTAAAATGGCGTACCACTTGTAATTCCGATAGCTCTGGAAAATGAGGTGCCGTCTTTCTTAACAAAGAAGCGGGGATATCATCCCATTTTTCATTGCAGGGAATTTGTTGTGATAAAGCTTTACGACCGGGTTGGGATTTTTCAAATGAGAGCATAGGTTCCTCTATGTAACAGCTTTTGCTAAGGCATGCTGGTAATTAATTAAATCTTGTTCTGTTTTAGTTTCAGTGGCACAAACCAATAAGCAATTAGCCAACTCAGGGTAGAATGGCGTTAAATCTAAACCGGCTTGGTAAGCTTGTTCAGCCATACGCTTATTCACTTCACTCGCAGCACAAGGTAATTGCAATACAAATTCATGGAAGAAAGCTCCGTTAAAACGGGCGCTCACGCCTTTCACTTCAAGACAGTGCTGTAATAAACTACGCGCGTTTTCATGTGAAGCTAGCGCTACTCGGCGCAAACCCTCAGCGCCCATCAAACTCATGTAAATGGTTGCAGCCGTAACTAACAAACCTTGATTAGTACAAATATTAGAAGTCGCTTTAGCGCGACGAATATGTTGCTCACGGGTTTGCAGGGTCAATGTATAACCTTTGCGACCATTCGCATCTTCAGTACCACCGACAATTCGCCCTGGAATTTGACGGATATGTTCTAATCTACAACACATAAAACCAAAATAGGGACCGCCCGAAGCTAAAGGCGCACCCAAAGGCTGGCCTTCTCCGCAAGCAATATCAACACCTTGCTCTCCCCAACTACCGGGTGCTTTTAATAGAGCACAGGAAGTAGGATTCACCACCGCAATACTTAAAATTTGTTGCTCGCGCGCCCAATTAGTTAGCGTGTCAACATCTTCCAAATGACCAAAGAAATTAGGCTGCGGAATGACTAAGGCCGCGACATCTTTGATATTCGTTTTAACCAATTGCGTGATATCCACCGTACCGCTTGCTGCGGCAAGTGGCACAATCTCAAGCTCAATACCTTGATAGGACAATAGCGTTTGCAGCACACGACGATACAAAGGATGTACCGAAGCGGGTAGTAAAATACGCTTGCAATCACCTTTCTTTAAACGTATCGCCATCAATACAGCTTCAGCCAATGCCGTAGCACCGTCGTACATGGAAGCATTCGAAATATCGAGGCCCATCAGTTGCGACATCATGCTCTGATATTCATAAATGACTTGCAAAGAACCTTGGCTTGCTTCTGCTTGATAGGGTGTATATGCCGTTAGATATTCACCACGTCCGGTAACTTCCCAAACTGCCGCCGGAATATAATGCTCATAAGCACCCGCTCCGATGAAGTTTTTACCCAAATGCGCTTCGGGTGCGCGCTCATTCATTAAGCGGGCCAATTCCATTTCACTTATGCCATTCGGAATATCTAGATCAGCGCAAAGCAAATCAGACGGAATTTCATCAAATAATTGATTGATATCTTTGATATCAATTGCTTGCAGCATGAGTTCGATATCATGCGGGGTATGGGGAATGAAGGACATGGTTTTTCCTAGCAGTTATTCAGCAGCTCCCACTTTGTGAGGTGGAAACTACGGGGGATTATTAATCTTCGATACTGTTTAAATAAGCTTCAGCATCAATTAAATCTTTGAGCTCAGCTTCATCGCTAATGCGCAAACGATACAACCAACCATCACCATAAGCTTCGCCATTAACCAAAGCAGGTTTGTTGGCTAAAGCTTCGTTGATCTCGATCACTTCACCCGACATCGGTGCATAAACATCGGAAGCAGTTTTAACCGATTCTACTACGGCAGAATCATCACCCGCATCTAAAGTGTCGCCCACTTCTGGCAATTCAACATAAACTAATTCACCGAGTAAATGTTGTGCGTGATCAGTAATGCCTACAGTGACAGTAGCATCACCTTCCACACGCACCCATTCATGAGTACGGGCATATTTTAAATCTTCAGGACAATCACTCATCTCTTATCTCCTTTGTTTCTCAACTTAAAAAACTTGCTTAGCATTGCGTACAAATAGGGGCTTAACCACTTGCACCGGAATCCACTGACCACGACGTTCCACTTCAGCGACAGCTTCGGTGTTTAAAGGCACTCGCGCCATCGCGATCGCACAATTTAAAGTCGGTGAAAAACTACCACTGGTGATTTCACCTTCACCCACCCCATTCACTCGTACTTTTTGGTGATTACGTAATACACCTTTTTCCGTCATCACTAGGCCTACTAATTTTTCAGGAAGGCCTGCTTGCTTTTGCTCTAACAACGCTGCTTTACCCATAAAATCACGTGTCTCATCTTTCCAATCCACCGTCCACGCTAAATTAGAGACGAGTGGCGTGGTACTTTCATCCATGTCAGAACCATAGAGATTAAGGCCCGCTTCCAGGCGCAGTGTATCACGCGCACCCAAGCCACATGGCTTTACATTTTCGGCAAGAAAACATTTCCACAGTCGAAT
>JBDNGR010000003.1:0-3699 GCA_041689165.1 Coxiellaceae bacterium | reverse complement strand
TGCGACGTCAAGATGGAACTTACAACTCGCCGCTTGAGCTGCGATGGGTATAGACTTTAACAAACTCTACAATGCGCTGAGTCAACCACTGGCGACCCAACTTCGGCAACGCACTTGATAAAAAACCTAAGTGACCACCATATTCACTCATTTCTAAGTTCATGTTCTCACCTAATGCCGCTTCTGTTGGAATACACTCACTTGGTACCAGAGGATCATCTTGAGCATGAATTAATAAACTGGTCGTCTTAATTTTATGCAATGCAGGTCCACAGCTACTTGCGGCATAATAGTCTTCAGCACTAACAAAGCCATGCAAAGGGGCTGTCGCCAGCTGATCAAATTCACGCAAAGTTTTAATCGCCTCAAACTGCTTTAGATCAATAGGCCAATTAAAACCGGCTTCAATTTTTTTCTTTAATTTAGCTTTCATGGAGTGCAGCATATAACGTTGGTAAAAGGGTGGAATGTAATCAATGGTTTTAGCTAAATCATAGGGCACTGAAACGCCGATAGCAGCTGTTAAGTATGTGTTAGCAAAACTTAAGTCGGCAAGCTCAGCTAACATTTTAAATAAAATACTCGCGCCTAGAGAAAACCCAATGCCTACGATAGTAACACCCGGGTTTTGCATACGTAAACTAGCCATAATCATTTGCAAATCATCGCTATCATTCGCGCTATAGCCTCTGGGCATAGCATTCATTCGTCCACTACAAGAACGAAAGTGCATCACCACCACTCGCCACCCCTGCTTCAATAAGGGCATTACGAGTGAGCTAATGTACTGCGCGCGCAGCCCCCCTTCCAAGCCTGGAATCAATAGTGCAATAGGTCCTTCAGCTTGAGTACCTAACCAAACCAAATCGACAAAATCGCCATCTGGTAGTTGCACTTCTTCCCAATAACTTGAAGTATCCAAGCTATAACGACCTAATATAGCTAAACACGTTTGTAGATGCGGATTACGCAAATACCAGGGAGCTTTAAAACTACTAGCGACTATTTTTCCCATTCGATTCCTCTATGCCTTCATCCAATCAAGCTTAACCTGCTAATAAAATTCTTCAAAAATAAAACCCATAAAATAACGGCTAAAATCCACCGCAACTGTAATTCAGAAAGATGTTTTGAGCACTTCACTGCAAAGGGCGCAATACTAACACCTGCGATACCCGCGATCAGCGCCGCTGGCCAATAAGAGTGACACCATAATAATGCCCCCACCTAAGCCTAAAAGACCCGAGAGCATTCCACCCAGCAGCCCAACGCAGCCATAGGCGAGAAAAATCATTTCATTGACTTCATGACATCTTTGGCAAAGAGTAGAGCCTCTTGCGCACCCTCTTCAGTCACATAGTAATTTTTACGACGGCCAACAAGTCTAAAATTATATTTTTCATATAAGCCAATGGCAGAATGATTTTCAGCACTTACTTCAAGATGAATGCATTTAATTTTCTGAGCTTTCGCAAACTGCATTAAATGCTGAAACAGCTGTTCTGCCAAACCTTGGCGACGATAAGCTGGGTGCACAGCCAAATTTAATATTTCAAGTTCATCCAGGTTTAATAAACTAATCAAAAAACCACAAAGCTCATGCTCAGTCTCAAGAACCCAGGCACAATAGTTTTCTTTAAAGCAACTTTCGAAGCTTTCCAGAGTCCAAGCTGAACGAGCGGATAATTGCGAAATGGCCAATACTGCGGGAAGATCTGCATGCTCGAGTAGACGCAAATGATATTGTCGTTCTTTCACCTTAATTCCTGAGTGTTATTGCTTAAAAAAACGAAGCGCTTCCCACACGGATTTTTTAAGCGAAGGATTATCAAGCATCGCTTGCAGACTACAAAGTTTGAGTGTTTGCTTAATATTAAAAGCAGATAATTGTTTTAATGAATGCTGACCAAATACCACACACGTTTTATCAGCATGCGTAATTAATTCACTCAATTCTAGCGCTTCAAGACGCAATCCCAATGCTTCAGCAATTTTAGCTAATAAGCTTTCTTCACTAGCTGAATTACTCTCAGCCACTAGCGATGCAATCACCTCAGAATGTGCATTGCGCAGTAGAGAAGCTTGACAGATCTTGGCTGGAGCTACTTCTCGGAGCCTCCACACTGGAATACCGATAGCCTGCCAATATTTGTCTGAAGCTTGAATCATTGTGTAGCCGTTTTAAGTTTAGAACTTACTGACACAAAACCATCACGTTTTGCACGCAGTTGCCAAGTCAAGAAAGCCTGACCCAACCAATTTAAACGACAAACGCTAGGCTGTCCTTTAGCCCGAGGCGTTTGAGTGCCACTTAATGGTCGACCAAGTGCATCCACACACCAACAAGTTTGAGTGTTGAAATCACATTGCTGTGCCAAAAAACCGCCATCGAAGTTGCACTGCGGCCTAACCATTAAAGCTTCCACCTTGAGGCCAAGCTTTTCCCGCTCCATAATCATTTTTTGCATTTGTACGCAATACGCTCGTGAACGAATTTGTTGGTTATGAGCAAGCAATCCCACCAAGCCAAGCAACATGATAATGATAAAAAAAGCCTTGATTAATTTTTCCATAATGACTGACCCCTAAAGTGGAAAGGCCGCTAGAGTTTAACCCCCAAAAGCTAAACTACTAAAACTAGTATAGGGTAGGTCCATCAAAAAGAGCAATTTCTAGAAGTGCCCTTTACCCCTATTGGCCCGCCTGGTACCATGAGCCAATTTAATGAGTAAGTCTATGAATTGTCTATTTTGTAAGATTGCGACGGGAGTAGTCCCCGCCAAAATTGCTTATCAAGATGAAGAGCTATTAGCTTTTCATGATATTAGCCCACAAGCACCCCATCATCTTTTGCTCATCCCTAAAAAGCATATCGCGACGCTCAACGAGCTCAGCGTCGAAGATGCCCAGCTCATCGCCAAACTGACGCTACGCGCGCAAAGCCTGGCCAAAGAATTGGGTTTAGCAGAAGCGGGTTACCGTCTCGTCATGAATTGCAATGATGCTGGCGGACAAAGCGTTTATCACATTCACATGCATTTATTAGGTGGCCGCACCATGCAATGGCCACCAGGTTAGGAGAAGCTATGCTTGATCATTCTCGTTTCGAAAATTACATCGCTGAAATGATACAGACCTTGGGAGATGATCCCAAACGTCCGGCTATGCTTGACACACCTAAACGAGCACGCAAAGCGATGGAGTTTCTAACTCAAGGTTATCATCAGAATCTCAACGAAATTATTAATGACGCCCTTTTCGAATCCACCATGGACGAAATGGTTATTATTAAAGATATCGAGTTCTATTCATTATGCGAACATCATCTGCTTCCTTTCATTGGTAAGTGTCATGTGGCTTATTTACCGAAAGGCAAGGTCTTGGGTTTATCTAAATTCGCTCGCATCGTCGACTATCATGCGCGCCGTTTCCAAATCCAAGAACAACTGACGCAGGATGTTGCTAATTGCATTGCAGAAATTACCGATGCTCGCGGTGTGGGTGTGGTAATTGAAGCACAGCATCTTTGCATGATGATGCGCGGTATTCAAAAACAAAATTCCAGCATGACCACCTCAATGATGCTGGGTGAATTTAGAAATTCTGATAAAACTCGTGCCGAGTTTTTGAGCTTGATTAAATAGTCTTTGAAATAACACCGATTGTAGCAACTGTCTTGAAGCTTAAGCTTCAAGACAG
>JBDNGR010000002.1:0-1818 GCA_041689165.1 Coxiellaceae bacterium | reverse complement strand
TTTAAGACAATTAATAAACCTTCCGCACATACGACGGAAGGTTTAAAGATATCAATCAATCTGTGGTTTTAGGATACCACATTTTCTTTAGACCAAGCAAATTTTTGAAACCCTGCATCAATAGGTGTGTTAGCAATATGGTTTGAATAATTACTTATTGTTTTTTGAGACAATCCTAAAATAATTTCCAATACTTGTCTTTCGTCATAACCAGCTGCATAAAATGCATCTAAATCTTCTTGTGTTACATGTCCACGATTACGAACAATAGTTAAGGTCATAGTGCGCAATGCCTCTAATTTTGAGTTTTCAAGAGGTGTTTCGTTACGTAATGCTTCTGTTATGGCATCGTCTACTTTCATCATTTTTGCAATACTAGTGTGTGCAGGTACACAATAGTGACATGCGTGTTCTACGTTAATGGTTTGCCATACTACAGTTAATTCCTCATTGTTGAATGATGAGTTAACAAATAACTCGTGTAATGTTTGGTACGCTTCAAGTACTTCTGGTGCTCCAGCTAGCATACCATGTAAGCCCGGAATCATACCATAAGCTTTTTGTGATTTTTCTAATAATGGTTTGCTCCCTTCTGGTGCAGATTCGATGTTATGAACTTTTAAATTTGTCATGTTTTCTGTTTTTAAATTTATTATTATTATTTATGTTAATTATATCTAAACAATCGTTTAGATTTGAGTTAAAAAAATGTTATACGTTTTTGAATATGTTGTCTATATAATTATCTAATTGTGTCTGATTAAATATTCTAGTGGCAGATGATAACCCGAACATTGCTATGAGTAGATAATCTGCTTGTTGTTAAATGATGTCACTGTTTTTAGTTTTATCTTTCTTTAGTGTGTCGGAAAATACATTCCTTACATCATTGGTAAAGGTTGTTAAAACTTCCTTTATCTTCTCGTCTGCATCTTCACATTGCTAGGAATTTGCTTTTTGCGGGAGGCTCCTGAAACAGCCGTTGGCCGGACCGGAGGGCGGGGAAAAGGGGGTTGATCTTCTATAATTCTTTCATAAAAAACAATGGTAATCTTTTAAGAAATCAATAATCGGAATAGTCTGTAGGATACAAAAATGTATTATCAATATGGGATACGTTGTCTTGATATTTTGAAAGTGCAGAGAGTTTTTTCCATATCGGGGAATCAGAAAAGGCTTTCCAATGTGCATCCCTGCTGGCCTCATCGTCAAAAGTGATCATGTACATTAAGTTGGGCATATCTAGTCCAGAAATTACCGAGGAATAAAAAACAGCGTTAAAACCCAAAGCATCGAAAAGCTTCACCTCTCCGCCAGCATTAAACATTTCCACCTTGTTCTGGTGATAGGCAACGGTGGGGGACTGGTAACTGCGCAGTTCATAGACACGATCTTTGCGTTCACCTTGCAGCGGACTGGGTTTTAACATGGGCATATCTTCAAAAGCCTTTAACAGAATGGAACTTATGCGCGCATAAGGCTGCTCATCATGCGCGGCATTTATAAAATCTGCCCCATCCTGCTGAAAGGTTTTATCGCTGAGCAATTGCGTTTCAAGAGTTTCAAATGCCTCCAGGGAAGCAAACGGGATCAATACGAGCGTGCGTTGCAACGTATCATTTGGCGCGTAGGTTTTTGGTTTAAAAACACCGATACTCTCGATATTTTGGCGTTTTAGCGCCGGTAAATAGGCGTTCTTAAGGAAATCATCGGTTTGTTGTACCTGTTTATCTGTGCTGAAAGTGTAGGTTTTGAGTTGGTAAAACTGCCTTTTTCCTTCCTGTGCAGAAATTGTATGCACGGCAAGACACAACATCA
>JBDNGR010000001.1:0-6021 GCA_041689165.1 Coxiellaceae bacterium | reverse complement strand
TTCATGCACAGCGTCTTGTAAGGCCTGAGTAATTTCTACGTTGTGTCCCGATAGTTGTAATTGCATATTAACTCCTTATGGTTATAGGTCGAATTGATCACCTAGATACACGGCTCTCACAATGGTGTGTTCTAAGATTTGCTGCGGTGTTCCCTCAGCAATCACCGAGCCTTGGTTAACAATATAGGCTCGCTCACAAATGTCTAAAGTTTCGCGTACGTTGTGGTCAGTAATAAGTATACCAATTTTTTTCGCAGCCAAATGCTTAATGATTCGTTTAATATCAATAATTGATATAGGGTCAATACCGGCAAACGGTTCGTCCAACAAAATAAATAAGGGATCCATTGCTAATGCACGAGCTATTTCAACACGACGACGTTCTCCACCAGAAAGGCTGATTCCATCAATATGACTTAGATGTGCAACGTTTAATTCATGCATTAGTTCATTAAGGCGAGCGGCGCGAGTAGCGGCATTGAGGTTTTTATTAAGCTCGAGGATTGCCATTATATTGTCAGCAACCGTGAGTTTTCTAAAAATTGAAGCTTCCTGTGGCAAGTAGCCGATACCGAGGCGAGCTCGTTTATGCATCGCTAACTGGGTAATGTCTTGGTCATTGAGATAAACCTGACCAAGCTCAGGTTTCACCAGGCCCAGAGTAATATAAAAACTGGTCGTTTTACCAGCGCCATTAGGGCCCAAGAGTCCAACTATTTCACCCTCATTCACATGAAAGGAAACATCTTTGACAACTTGACGAGATTTATAGGATTTCTCGATCTGTACAGCACGTAATTGATTCATAAGCATAAGAGTGGATTTTATCAGGTTTTTCTATTTAGGCTAGGGCTCATACTAAGACTCTCCATCCAAGACAACACGGGCATTGGTCGAAAGCTGAGTAACCCCGGTTTTGAAATCTGTTTTAAGACCTATCGACTGCACAATTGAGTGTGGCTGAACAATGGTCGCAGCTTGATTGGTTTCAGCTTGTTGCTTTTTGGGATCAATCGTAAGGGCGGTAGTGTGAATCGTGGTTTCCGGATCTTTCTTGCTGCCTGCGCGGTAAATAACGACATCATCTTGTAAATCAATTAATTTATTATTATCGCTACTTTTTCCTTGTAATGAACTAATGTGCCAAGGCATTTTATTTTCTTGATAGAGGATAATATCAGGCTTGCGAAAAAAGCTGCTGTTGTTAAAGCTGTAATGTTCTACATAAGGAGAACTTAAATGTAGAATCAATTGTCCGCTTTCATTGTATTGATCGTAAACAGCTTGTTGCATAATACTGTCAACATGTTGCTCATCCTCAGTAAGGGGTTGCTTAGTGTTGAGATGCATAATGAAGAATACACTGCCACTCATCAGTAACAGTAGAAAAAGGCTGACAGCTAAATTTTTATACATAGATGGTAATTAAGAAGTTGCTTTGGTTTGTTCAGCTATGATCAATTCACAAACTTCTCGAACAGCACCGTGCCCACCTGAGTTTAGCGTTAAATAATCCGCTATTTCACGAATCGGGGCAATGGCGTTAGCAACAGCAATTTTCAAGCCTACTTGCTGCATAACAGGTAAATCAGCTAGATCATCACCCATGTATGCAATGGCTTCTGCACTAATATCCAATTTCTGTAGTAGCTCGTTGAATGCTAGTGTTTTATCGCTTTGTCCTTGGTAAACATGTTGCACACCCAGATCATTCGTTCGTTTACTTACCGCGGCTGAAGTACGGGCTGAAATAATAGCAACTGCCACTCCGTGATTTTGTAAGCGTTTAATGCCAGCTCCGTCGTGCACATGAAAAACTTTTAAATTTTCACCATCAGCAGAATAATGAAGTCGACCGTCTGTTAATACGCCGTCGACATCGAGTATAAGTAATTTGATACGGGAGAGTTTATTAGTGAGATCAATCTTCATGGATTGGTGAGACCTAAGTTGAGCAGATCATGAATGTGGACGATGCCTACAGGTTTGTGTTGTTCATCAGTGACGACAAGTGAGGTGATTTTATGAGTTTCCATTAATTCTAAAGCAGCTGCGGCAAGTAAATCGACTGAAGTTGTTTTGCAGCTTTGCGTCATAATGTCCTTGATTAGAGCTTGATGAATATTAACTTTGCTTTGCAATGCTCGGCGCAAATCACCATCCGTGAAAATACCTGTTAGTTGTCCTTGTTGGTTGACTACCGTAGTCATGCCCAGACGTTTGCTGGTGATTTCAATTAACGCATCATTCAGAGCGGCATCTTCCGTTACTATGGGGAGTTGAGACCCATGATGCATGATATCTTTCACTCTGAGAAGCAAGCGTTTGCCGAGCAGACCGCCTGGGTGGAAGACTGAAAAGCTTTCTTTGGTAAGGCCGCGTGCTGCAGAGACTGCAATAGCCAAAGCATCACCCAGTACCAGGCTCACTGTTGTGCTTGAGGTGGGTGCTAGCGCAAGCGGGCAGGCTTCTACAACGTAGCCGATATCAAGATTCACTTGCGCCGCTTGTGCTAATGCTGAGCCTTTGCGGCTGATAGTGATTAATGGCACTTTGAATTGGTCCAGATAAGGTAGCAAGTTAAGCACTTCGACCGTGCCTCCCGAAAAAGAGAGGGCAATAACCAAGTCTTTAGCAGAGACCATACCAAGGTCGCCATGGCTGGCTTCAGCCGGGTGCATAAAAAAGGCGGGAGTGCCGGTGCTCGCGAGAGTGGCCGCAATTTTACGTCCTATGTGACCTGATTTGCCCATGCCAACAACAATGACATGTCCTTGACAGTTCATGATCAGCTCACAGGCATCGTTGAAGTGCTGATCTAAATTCTGCTCAAGCGCTGCTACAGCTTTTAGTTCGCTTGCTACGATTGCTTTTCCTTGCACACAGAACTCACGCGAAGTTTTCATTTTTCAATTAGACTCAGTTTATTTAATCCGCTATCATATTCTGCTTTATGGATAAGCCATAGAAATATTGATAGGAAATTTAATAGCAGCCTATGACTACCAACCAGACTACTGACAGCTTGAGCTCTCCCGTTAAGGTCTCAATCCGTGATCTTAATTTCAAACGAGGTTCAAAAATCATCTTTGATAATCTCAGTCTTGATATACCAAGTGGCAAAGTAACAGCCATTATGGGCCCGAGTGGTACTGGTAAAACAACTTTACTGAATTACATTGGCGGCGTTTTAGAAGCAAAGCCCGGTAATGTCGGAGTTGATGGTGTCGATGTTGCTACCTTATCTCATAAAGAGCTATACCGGTTGCGTCGTCGTATGGGTATGGTGTTTCAAGATGGTGCACTCTTCACTGATCTAAACGTATTTGAAAATGTAGCCTTTGCCTTACGTGCTCACACTAATCTACCTGATGATATGCTGCGTGATTTAGTTTTGATGAAGCTGCAGGCAGTTGGTTTGCGCGGTGCGGCGAAACTCAATATTGATGAGTTATCGGGTGGGATGGCTCGTCGCGTTGCTTTAGCAAGAGCATTAGCCTTAGATCCTGATCTCATCATGTATGATGAACCGTTTACAGGACAGGACCCTATTACCCGCGGTGTATTATTAAAATTAGTGCGTCAAATAAATGATAGCTTAGGTTTAACTTCCATTTTAGTGACTCACGATGTAAAAGAGGCCATCAAAATTGCAGACTATGTCTACGTGCTTTCTCAGGGTAAAGTAATTGGACAGGGCGCACCCTTGGAAATTTTGCATCACGAGACTCCCGCTTTAAAACAATTCATTCATGGCTTGCCTGATGGAGTGGTTCCTTTTGACTATCCTGCAAAAGAATATGCAAAAGAACTTCAATTAACCGATCTCGCTAATAAATAGGTGAATACTTGAGTAATTTCGTTGAACGTCTAGGACGTGTAGGAACTTCATTCTGCCAAAATCTTGGTTCTGCAGGCTTCTTTCTAGTTCAAATCTTAGTTCGACCACCAGTGCGTCGTTTTGAGCGTGAAGCTCTAGTTACTCAACTTTATCGTGTGGGCGTGCTTTCGCTAGCGATTATTCTCGTGTCGGGTGTCTTCATTGGTATGGTCGTAGCTTTGCAGGGCTACAATACTTTACAGAAATTTGGCGCTGAACAAGAATTAGGGCAATTATTGTCATTAAGTATTACGCGTGAATTAGGACCCGTAGTAACAGCTTTATTATTTGCAGGACGTGCGGGTTCCGCACTGACTGCCGAAATTGGTTTAATGCGTGCTACTGAACAAATTTCATGCATGGAAATGATGGCTGTCGATCCTGTAGTGCGAATCATTTCACCCCGTTTTTGGGCGGGAGTTATTTCACTGCCACTGCTAACCATTTTATTTGATCTGGTTGCAATCTATGGTGGTCAAGTAGTGGGTGTTGATTGGTTAGGTGTGGATAGCGGTTCATTCTGGTCAAACATGCAAGCTGCTACAGATTTTAGAGTAGACGTGTTGAACGGTATTGTGAAAAGTTTTGTTTTTGGTTTTGTTGTGGTTTGGGTTGCCGTCTTTCAAGGCTACTATGCTGAACCTAATGCTGCTGGTATCAGTAGAGCTACGACTAATACCGTAGTGTTTTCTTCGTTAATGATTCTGGGGTTAGATTTCGTGCTTACTGCTGTAATGATGGGAGGATGGTAGCGTGCAAAAGCGTTTTATAGATTTTATAGTGGGCCTTTTTATGCTGGCAGGTATTGCAGGTTTACTGACACTCGCTTACCGAGTTAGTAGCTTTAGTAGTTTTGAAAGCCGCACTACTTACTCTCTCTCGGCTAGTTTTGATAATATCGGGGGCTTAAAACTTCGGGCACCGGTCACTTTATCAGGTGTTAAAATAGGGCAAGTTAGTTCAATTGCATTGGATCCTGCTACTTTTAAAGCTAATGTTACTTTTTTAATTAATGCTCAGGATAATGATTTACCTGTTGATACTTCAGCGAGTATTTATACGCAAGGTTTATTGGGTGCTAACTACATCAGCTTGTCACCTGGTTTTTCTGAGCAATCGCTAAAAAATGGTGATGCCATTATGACGACTCGCTCAGCTTTGATACTTGAACAACTCATCGGGCAGTTGATGTTCAAATTAACAAATAGTGACTCTTCATCAGGCTCATCTAGTGACTCGACGACCACAAGTACTGAGACTACTGACACACCTGAAGCCAGTCTGCCTGGCACTACATCGGTATCAGCAGCAGAAGAGAAGCCTGCTGTTACATCGCCAGTAACAACTTCAGTAACGACAGATAAGTCAGCATAACTTTCAAGGAGAAATAGAAGTGAAAATTAAATTAGCATTCAGTGGATTGGTTCTTGCTTTGATGTGCTCTGTGGCACTTGCAGTGCAATCGCCTTTGGCTTTGATGCAAGGAATGAGCCTAAAAGTATTAGCAGGCTTGAGTAAAAATCAGGCGCAGTTAAAAGCTAATCCCGCTATTATTTCGAATCTTGTACATCAATACCTTATCCCTAATATCGATACAGAACGTATGGCGGGTAGTGTGTTGGGTCGAGATATTTGGATGAAAGCAACGCCTGTACAAAAGGCGCAATTCATTCAGTTGTTTACTAAATTGGTGATCTCAACTTATTCTTCAGCTTTGGCTTCTTACAATGGCGATGTAATTCAGTTCTACCCGATGCGCGGTGGTTTTGATCAACCTTCTGTGCAAGTTAATAGTGTGATTGTTCGCCAAAATGGTCAAACTATTGGAGTCAACTATAACTTAGAACAAATCGGTGGTACTTGGAAAATCTATGATTTCGCTATCGAAAACATCAGTATGGTGCAAAGCTATAGCTCACAATTTGCTGGCACTTTGGCGGCCGGTGGTTTGCCTGCTTTGTTACAAAAATTACAACAAAGAAATTAGTGAGTTTCAAATAAATGGATAACAGCGCTTTAGCTAATACTGATACCTCCACTGATGTACACAATGAAATTCGCCGGGAACATCAAAACTTTATGGTTTCCGGAAGAATTTTATTTGAGACTGTGACGGCGTTACGTAAACAAGGTGATGCGCT